>JBFIHP010000656.1:0-2645 GCA_041601735.1 Planctomycetota bacterium
CCGAACAGGAGGATGAGCACGAAGATCGTCGTAGGGATGGTCGGCATGGTCACTCTGCTACGATCAAGAAGACTTCGCGTCAGGCCGTGTCCGGAGAACCCGCGGGTCGCCGTTCATCCGAGCCATAGATCGCTGATCGAAGTCCTTACGCGTCCTCACCGTAGGAATCGCAATGCGAAGCGGCAAGAATGTCGCAATTCAGGCCTCTCGGAGGGGACCCGGATCGATCATGCGGAATCTCGTCCAGGCCCGTTTCCTGCGCCGCTACAAGCGTTTCTTCGCCGACTGCCGCCTCGCCGACGGCCGCGAGGTGGTCGCACACTGTCCCAATACCGGAAGCATGAAAACCCTGCTCGGAGAGGGGCGACGGGCCTGGCTGCGACCGAGTGACGACCCCCGTCGCAAGCTGGCCTGGACCCTGGTCTTCCTGGAGGTCGAACGGGGCGAACGGGCGCTCATCGATACGGCCCTGCCCAACCGGATCGTCGCCGAGGCGGTCCTCGCCGCCGCCGTGCCCGAGCTCCCGGCGCCGCGGGGCCTGCGGCGGGAGCCGCGGTTGGCCTCGGGAGGTCGGGTCGATCTCTTCCTGGAACCGGCGGCGGAGGATCACCCCGGCACCTGGGTCGAGATCAAGAACGTCACGATGCGGTCGGCGCGGGTCGAGAACCGCGCGGACTTCCCGGACGCCGTCACCAGCCGCGGCGCCCGCCATCTCGACGAGCTGCGTGCGCTCGCCGAAGCCGGCGAACGGGCGCTGCAGTTCTTCCTCCTCGGGCGCGGTGACTGCGATCGGGTGGGACTGGCGCGGGAGATCGATCCCGCCTATGCCGCGGCGCTCCAGCGCGCCCGCGATGCGGGAGTCGAGTTCCTGGCCTATGACCTCGATCTGGCCGAGGGTCTGATCCGGCTCGGGCGCCGCGTGCCGATCGATCTCGACTGAACTCGATCCCGTCGGGACTCGGGCGACCTCGGCGCCCCGGGTCCGTCGATCAGGCCGAGGCCTCGCGGTCGCGGCTCGCGTCCAGCCCCTCCGCGGCCCGGTCCGGTCGCGGGAGCTGCAGCTCCGCCGCCGCCAGGATGCGCAGGACCTCGAGGCCGTGTTCGCCGTCCGTGAGCGCGGGGCGCCGGTCGCGGCAGCGGTCGAGGAAGTGGCGGCACTCGACCATGAGCGGTTCGGTCGCCGGGATCGAAATCGTGCGCTCCTCCCCCTTGCGCTCGAAGGGGCGCCCGTCCGGCGCGAGATCGACACCGCTGTCGATCACGACGAGCCGCGCCTCGCTTCGGAGGTCGTCGAAGACCGCCATCTTCTCGGAGCCGACGACGACGAGCTTCTGCTCCTTGAAGGGGTGCAGCCAGGACACGAAGACGTGGGCCTGCTCGCCGCCGGGGAAGCCGAGATGGGTCATCGTCACGTCGGCGACGCCGTGCTGGAGCCAGTGGCCGCCGGTCGCCTGCACCGTGACCGGGCGCGAACCCACGAGGTGCAGGATCACCGCGATGTCGTGCGGCGCGAAGCTCCAGAGGATGTTCTCCTCGCGGCGGACCCGGCCCAGGTTCAGACGGTTCGAATAGAGGTAGCGGATGTCGCCGAGCTCGCCGCAGTCGATCAGGGTCTTCAGGGCCTGGACCGCGGGATGGTAGAGGAGGATGTGGCCGGTCATGAGCAGGCGGTCGCGGCGCGCGGCCTCCGCCACCAGGAACTCCGCATCCTCGACCGAGAGCGCGAGCGGCTTCTCGACCAGGAGGTCGAGGCCGCGCTCGAGGGCGCGGAGGGCGACGTGGGTGTGGGTCTCGGCCGGCGTGGCGATCACCGCGGCCTGCAGGTCGAGGCCCGCCTCGTCCAGCTCGAGGTCGCTGGCGAAGGCCGGGACCTCGAAGCGTTCTCTCGCCTCCGCGCGCCGTTTCGGATCGGGATCGACCACCGCGCGGAGGGCCCCGAGCGCGGACAGGCAGCGCAGATGGTTCCGTCCCCAACGTCCTGCGCCGTGCACCACGACGCCGATGTCTCGAGCTTCCATGCGGCCCCCGGATCCGGTTCCCCGCGGCCTCCTTCCGGCCGCCTTCACGGGCGGGATTATGGTCGATCGGCTCCCGGGCGTCCAAGGCTCGGACGAAAGAAGCCCCGGAACGGCCGTTCCGGGGCTTCTCGAGGCCTTCAGGAGGCCCGATCTCAGAAGTCGCTGGCGATCTCGGTCAGCCGCTTCATGCCCATGTCCGAGGAGATCGCGATCCAGGCCTTGCCGACCCGACGCACCACGAGGCCGCGCTGAGGGCAGCCCCAGAGGCAGTTCTCGCCATTGGCCTGACCCTCGTCCAGGCGGTGCAGGCCCTCGGTGATGGAGCCGCACTGGCGGTCGCAGAGAAGGTAGGCCGAGACGCGGCCCGTGTCCGAGACGAAGACGAGATGAGGCACCTCGTAGCTCTGGTCACCGACCGTGAGTCGGGTCATGCGCATGCCGACCAGCTCAAAGCCCTCGGGGAGGTCCAGCGACGCGAGGTCGTCATCGACGCAGCGCGCCGCCAGGGCGCGAGCTTCCTCCATGCGCTTCTGGCAATCGACGCCGCAGCCGTTCTTCCAGACCCGGGCGCCGGCTTCCTTGGTGAGGCAGTTCTCGGTCGAGCGCCGCTGGCAGCCGACCTTCTCG
>JBFIHP010000657.1:0-2645 GCA_041601735.1 Planctomycetota bacterium
ATGATCAGCGCTCGACGGTGCGGAGGCTGAGGCCCATCTGCTCGATCTGGTCGATGATCTCCTTCAGCGAGGTGACGCCGAAGTTGCGCTGGCCGAGCAGGTCGTCGGCGGTGTAGTTCACGAGGTCGCCGATGGTGCGGATGTTGAGGTTCGCGAGGCACTTCCGCGCACGAACGCTCAGGTTCATCTCGCTGCAGAGCTTCTTCAGGCGATCGTCGTTGGGGTCCACCGTGAAGGTCTGCGGGGCCGGAGTGCCGGGTGCCGGCGCGTGGGTGCCCGGTGCCACCGGCGACAGGTCGTCCTCGGGGCGCATGCCGAGCCGGAGGCCCTTCGACTCGAGGATCTGCTTGATCTCGTTCAGGCTGGTCTCGCCGAAGTTCTTGTAGGAGAGCAGCTCGGCCTCGGTCTTCTCGACGAGGTCGCCGAGCGTGACGATGTTCATCTTGGCGAGGCAGTTGCGCGAGCGCACCGAGAGCTCGAAGTCGGAGACCGGGATCTTGAGGATCTGGTTCTTGCGATCCTGCCGGACCTCCTGCTCCTCGTCGTAGTACATGTTGTAGGACGCCTCGGCGTCCTTGAGGAAGAGGCGCGCGCGCGGATGCTGCGGGTAGACCGCCAGGATGCGGCGATAGCAGTAGGCCGCCTCGCGGTAGCGCTCCTGGTCCTCGTAGAGCACGCCCAGGTTCACCAGGGCGTTGATCTGCGGGGGAGATGCGTTGGCCAGGCGCTCGTAGTAGCCGAGAGCCTTGGAGTCCTCGCCCGACAGGTCGTACCAGCGGGCCATGTGGAAGAGGGTGAGGACGTGGTCGCCGTCGAGCTCGAGAGCGGCGCCGAACGCGGCCTCCGCGCCGGCGTAGTCGCCCGCGTGCTCGCAGAAGACGCCGGTGAAGAACTTGCCGTCGGCGGTCGCGGCGAAGCTCGCGCCCTGGGAGGAGAGCACCTTGGCCGCCTCGTCATGGCGGCCGGTCGTGATCAACGCACGAAGGAGGATGACCGCCTCGTGATGATGCGGCTTCTTGATCTTGAGCAGGAGATCGGCTGCCTCGGAGGGGCGACTCTTCAGGCCTTCGAGACCGAGCTGACCGCCGAAGAGCAGAACCTCGGCAAAGGCGTAGCGCGCGACGGTCGCCTCGTGGCTGGCCTCGAGGAAGGGCGCGGAGCGTCGATAGGAACCGGCGAGCCAGTAACCGAGACCCGTGCGCAGGGCGTCGTCGCCCTTGCCGGGTTCCGCCTTGAACTCGGCGAGCTTCTTCTCCAGCTGGGCGCGCGCTCTCGGGCGCGACAGCACCTCGCGGCGGAGATCCAGGAAGGAGTCGAGATCGAGTTTCGCCGGGGCTTCCGCGAGCCAGCTCAAGACATCGACGTCGCTCGCGACGCCTTGCACCTCGGTTGTCGTCATGCTCTGCACACCTTTTGCCGCCGTCGGTCCGCCGCTGCGACCGAACCTGTGGGGCTAAAACGATTTCAGGAATTTCCCTGGGGCGCAGATTCTATCGGGGGCGTGACTCGGCTTAAAGGCGATTTTTCGGCCCGCCGGCCCCCGCCCGGGGCCGGAATTCCGGCCTCCGGGGCCTCCGGATCGTCGGCCGCAAACCCTTGTGGCGGAGCCCGCTTCGCAACAACATGGCGGCTCGACAGACGACGTCCGCGCGGAGGGACCCGCCGCGCCGGGATCGAGGACCGATCCCGGCCTCGTCTGTTTGTGTGTAAGTCTACCTGATACAGGGCTTTATGTTCGATTCGCTGACCAAGACCTTCGATGCCCTCCGACGCCGGTTCGCCGGCCAGTCGAAGCTCACCGAGGAGAACATCAGCGAGGCGCTGCGCGAGGTACGCGTGGCGCTTCTCGAGGCGGACGTGAATTTCGCCGTCTGCAAGGACTTCATCGCCGACGTCCGCGAGAGGGTTCTGGGCCTCGAGGTCATCCGGGGGGTCAACCCGGGCGACCAGTTCATCAAGGGCATCCACGACGCCCTGACCGAGCTGATGGGGCCGGAGAGCCCCACGATCGCCTGGCAATCGAAGGCTCCGACCGTCGTGATGATGGCGGGCCTGCAGGGCTCCGGCAAGACGACGACCTGCGGCAAGCTCGCCCGCCGCTTCATCGCCGACGGCAAGAAGGTCCTGCTGGTCGCGGCCGACGTCCAGCGCCCCGCGGCGATCGAGCAGCTGAAGGTCCTCGGCCGCCAGGTCGGATGCGAGGTCTACGCCGAGCCGGGCGGCAAGCCGCCGAAGATCTGCGCCGACGCCGTGGCGAAGGCGCGCGGCGAGTCGATCGACGTCGTCATCCTCGACACCGCCGGCCGTCTGCACATCGACGCCGAGCTGATGGACGAGGTCTCGAAGATCGCCCGAGGCACCGACCCGAACGAGATCTTCCTCGTCCTCGACGCCAACACCGGTCAGGACGCGGTTAACTCGGCCAAGGAATTCAACGAACGCCTCGAGCTGACCGGCGTCATCATGACCAAGCTCGACAGCGGCACGCGCGGCGGCGCGGCGCTGAGCGTGAAGAAGGTCACCGGCAAGCCGATCAAGTTCATCGGCGTCGGCGAGAAGCTCGACAAGCTCGAGACCTTCCATCCCTCGCGTATGGCCGATCGCATCCTCGGCATGGGCGACGTGGTCTCCCTGGTCGAGAAGGC
>JBFIHP010000658.1:0-2622 GCA_041601735.1 Planctomycetota bacterium
AGGGCGGCGGCGAGGGCGGCCGTGCGGAGCGGGCTGCGGCGTTCGATGACCGCCTCGACGGCGAGCAGCACGAGCGGCAGGGCGAGGGCGGTGTTCAGATGGACGAGGTTGGCGAAGAGAACGAAGACGCCGCCGAGTCCCCAGGCCAGACCCGCGAAGGCGGCGCTGCAGTGGCTCGCACCGAGGCCGCGAGCCGCGAGGGCCGCGAACCAGATCGCCAGGACGATGCGCGCGAGCGCGAAGAGGTCCCAGGCCCAAAGCGAGGGGGCGAGGTGCAGCGGCAGCTGCAGGACGCTGAAGACCGCCGTCTCGCCGTTGGCCGCGAAAGGGGTTCCGCAGGCCTCGAAGGGATTCCAGTAGGGGATCTCCCCGGCCCGGAAGGCCGCGCCCGTCAGGTACAGGGCCGGACCCTCGATGAAGAAACCGGCCCAGGGATCGACGAGATGGCCGAAGCCGGCCGCCGGATCGAGTTCCTCGCCCACGAGGTTGAACCAGGGCGCCGAGATCGTCGTCCGGGACCCGATCAGGACGTCGCCGTAGAGGCCGGCCACCGCCGCGATGGCGAGGCCCAGCAACGCCGCCCGGCCCCCGCGACCGGCACCGCCCTCGGATCTACTGCCCGCGTCCTGGAGGCGCCCGAGGAAGAAGACGAAGAGGGCGGAGCAGCCGAGGAACCACAGCGCGAGAAGCGGCGACTCGGCCAGGACGTCGCGACGGCGCCAGGCGACGACCGCGCCGAGGACCACCGTCATCGAGATCGGTCGGACGAGCTTCAAGACTCAGTCTCGCGTCATCAGTTCGATGGCGAGGCGCAGGTCCTCGATGCGGAAGGGCTTGGCCAGGTAGGGGCGACCCGCCCGGGCGAGGAAGCGCCGGCTCTCCTCGTTCATGAGGTCGCCGGTCGCGAAGATGATCCGATCGGAGAGCGTGGGATCGACCTTCTTCAGGTCCTCGACGAGTTGCTCGGCCTTCATGTCGGGCAGGCGCAGGTCGAGGAGCACGACGTCGTGATCTCGCCGGGCCGCGAGTTCGAGCGCGGTCTTGCCGTCGCGGGCGCAATCCACATCGTGACCTTCGAGCCCGAGGATCATGCGGTAGGTCTCGCGGGTGGTCTCGTCATCGTCGATGCAGAGCAGCCGTAGCCCGGAGCCCCGGTCGCCGTCATCGCGCGACGGACCGGGTTGCGGTTCCGGTCGTTCCGCGGCGGGGAGTTCCAGGACGAAGCAAGCTCCCCCTTCGGAGCCCGCATCGAGCTCGAGCCGGCCGCCGTGCTCCTCGGCCACGCGCCTCGCGAGCGCGAGCCCGAGCCCCGTTCCGCCCTTCTTTCCCGAGCTGTAGAAGGGGTCGAAGATCTTCTCGGCGAGATCCGCGGGGACGCCCGGTCCCTCGTCGCGGATCGTGATCCGGTGGCGGCGCCCGAGACGGTCGAGGGTGACCTCGATCGCGCCCTCGGGCGCGGCCTGGTCGGCGTTGCGCAAAAGATTGAGGAGCAGACGATGCAGCGCGGCTCTCCTCCCGAGGATCCAGGCCTCCTCGGACGGAAGGGAGAGGACGATCTCGGAGCCTCGCTTGCGGAAGAAACCGTCCCGCAGGTCCTCGAGGAAGGCGCCGAGCTGGACGCTCTCGTCGGGCAGGGGTTCGCGACGGCTCAGGGCGAGGACGTCATCGACCAGGGCCTTGCATGAAATTGCGGCCGCCCGGATGCGCCCGGCCGCGGCCCGCGGGTCCTTCGATTGTCCGGCGGCGAGGAGGTCGGCCTCGGCGACGACGCCGACCAGGAGGTTGCGCAGCTCGTGCGACAGCTCGGCCGCCGACCGTCCCAGCGCGCGCAAGTCCTCGTCTCGCAATTCCTTGTCGCTTCCGCTCATGGTTCTCCCCGTCCCCCTCGGCCCGTCGAAAGCCGCGCCTCGGATAGGACTCCACATCAGGATCCCCTCTCGCGCCCGATCCTGCAAGCCGTCGCAGTAGGGAGGAGACATCGAGAAGTTGTTTGGTCCCCGGAGCGGCCTGCCATACACTCGCGGCTCGATTCATTCCCCGTCGACGGCGGACCTCCAGGGGCACGACCCTTCCCTGCACCCGCCGGGTCAGGAATCCGTGAACCGCCGTACCGCCACGCTCGTAGTTCTTCTGACGCTCCTGACCCCGGCGCTCCCGCGGGTCGCGGCCCAGGCCTTCGACTTCGAGGACGAGGGACCCTACCAGGTCTACTTCCTCGACAGCTTCGTGCCCTCGGGTGCCGTGAGCCAGAACACCCCGGCGGTCTTCAGCGGCCTGCCGGTGAGCGGCTTCGTGGGCTACCGCATCTACTGGCCGGGCCCGCCGAATCCCTTCGTCCAGACCCCTTTCGTCGTGCCCCAGACGAGCTACCGACCGCTGGTGATGTTCCTCCACGGCTGGGGTTCCAACCCGGCCGCCTACCACGCGATGTGCACGCACCTCGCGAGCTGGGGCTTCGTCGTGCCCGCGGTCTTCTACAACATCAACCCGATCCAGAACCAGCTGCCGATCGAGCAGGCCTACGAGGCCTGGATCCTCCACGAGTACCTGCTGGCCGAGGCCGCGGCGCCCGGAAGCGCCAACCCGGTGAACGGACTCATCGATCCGAATCCGGCGACGCCC
>JBFIHP010000659.1:0-2606 GCA_041601735.1 Planctomycetota bacterium
ACGCGAATACATCCTCCGGGTCCTGCGCATGAATCGCGGCAACCGCCAGAAGACGGCCGAGATGCTCCAGGTGAACCGCACAACCCTCTTCAACAAGATGAAGAAGTACGGCCTCTTCGAGGCGGACCTCGGCGAGTCGTCCGCCTGACCTCTCCGGCGTCAGACGCGAATCCGCCGCTTTCCGGCGGTCTTGGGTCTGACGCCAGAGGGGTCAGAGCGAGGCGAGGATGAGGAGGACGTTTTCCGCCTGGGCGTAGTCGGTGACATGGGCGGGATCGTCGAGGCCGAGGAGCCCGGACAGGCGCTCGTCGAGAGTCTCGTCGAGACGGCCCTCGAGCAGCGGCATCAGCTCCACCTCCTTGCGATTGAGGTGCAGGAGGAGCTTGTTGCCCAGCGCCTGGGCGTTCCAGGCGAATGCGACTCGCGCGCCGATCTCGCTCTCGTCGAGAGCCCGACGCATCCCCTCGAGGTGCGTCCGCATCGCGTCCCATTCGTCCTCGAGGCGGAGGAGGCGGGCTTCGATGACCGCCTCCTCGCGCGCGAAGACGACGTGGAGGACCCGCTCCTCCCGGGCATGGTGGCGTCCCTCGACGAAATCCTCGCCGAACTCGAGCACGAGGATCGAGATCCGCTCCGCGAGGGCCGCGGCATCGTCACGGGCGTAGAGCTCGCGGATGAGCCGCGCGTACCGGCGAATCAGGTCGTGCTCGATCTCGAGCGCCCGGATGGTCCTGGCTCGATCGGTGCGGGTCGAGGTCATCGTCTCGGGTCCTCGTGACTGCTGTTCATTGAATGAATCATCGTCTCTCGGCATGAAGGGGCGGTGGCCGGAAGATGTCGATCCGGTGAGCTCGGATCCCACCCGCGACCGGGTTTTCTATCGGCACGCGGCGAGACGGAAGTGATACCGGAGTGAACAAGCGGGGGAAAAATCACGAATCCTTAGTCTCTTGTCCGACCAGGGTTGGGTTTCGTCGCCGGAAAACGCGATAAAGGGGAGCGACGGTGCTTTGTGCCGTCAAGTGCTGGGAACGGTCCGGGACGAGCAAGCAGGGACGAATCGCATGAACAGGACTCCGAGTCAGGCCGGTGGAATCCGGCTCTGGGTCGTCGTGATGATCCTCCTCGTGGCGGCGGCGGGGGTCTTCATCGTCGCGGAGCGTGTGGGCGGCGGCGACCGGTCCAACGTCAGGGAGGCCCTCGAGCGCGGCGACGTCGAGGAGGCGCTCCGCGGCCTGGATCGCATCCTCCGCAGCGACCCGAACGATGCCGAGTCCCTCTACTATCGCGGAGTCTGCCAGGTCGAGCTGCGCAACTTCGACGCCGGTCTGCGCGACCTCGACATGCTCAGCGGCTCGGAGACCTACCGCGAGCTCGGCTGGTACCGCAAGGTGATGGCCCTCCTGACGGCCGAGCGGATCGCCGACGCCAAGGCCGAGATCGACGGTCCGTCCGAGTGGCGCAGTTCCAGCTCCCTCGCCCACGAGGCCATGGGAAGCTACCAGTTCTCGCGCGCCCTGGATGCCATCGAGCAGGCGATCAAGAAGATCGCCGATGCCAAGGGCGACCGCCGCGGGGAGCAGATCCGATCGCTGTTGACCCGCCTCGTCTACGCCGACAGCAAGATCTACGCCCGGAGCATGGACCGCTTCCAGGACATCCTCCTCCAGCGCTACGAGTACCAGGAGGGTGCTCAGCTCGGCACGATCATCGAACGCGGTCACCGCCATCTCCTGGCAGCCGTGAGCGAGTTCCTGCGAGCTGCCGATCTCGCCGAGAAGCCCGGCTCCCGCCCGGTTCCGGAGGCCCGCATGAAGCTGGCCGAGATCTACCTCGTGCGCAACCGCACCGGCGAGGCCGAGGAGCAGTGGGAGAAGGTGATCGGCACCGATCTCGACGCCTTCGACGACGACATCCTCATGCGCAACGCCGCGCAGGTCACGACTCTGTTCGCACGCAAGTACCTGTCGCGGTCCCGACTCGAGGCGCGCGACTTCGAGGGCGCGCTCGAGATCGCCCTGGCCCTCCCCGCCGTGGACGGCCACCGACCCGCCGAAGCCGAGTGGATCATCGCGCAAGCGCACGTCGGGCTCGGCAACGAGGACAAGGCTCTCGAGATCGCGAACAAGTGGCTGCGCGTATCGCAGAAGTTCATCGAGCCGAATCTCATCGTCGGCCGTCACCTGTTCGAGAACGGCGAGTATGATGCCGCGCTCCCCCATCTCGAGATCGCGAAGGGCAACTCGACGACCAACGAGGCCGCCGATCTCTACGTCCAGTGTCTTCTGAAGCTCCAGCGATTCGATCGTGCGACGGCGATCCTGGACAAGCGACTGGACGGCCGGGGGAGCGACTGGGAGGCCTTCCTTCTCAAGGTCCAGGCCATGGAAGGCATGGGCTGGATCGACGACGCGAGAACGGCGCTCACGAAGGCCCTCGGCGGCGCCTACAGCCGGCCGGGCACCGAGGCCAATCGACGGGTCCGTGACTTCATGGAGGACTTCGTCGAGCGACACGATCTCCTGCCTCGCGATCTCCACACCGCCCAGGTCCTCTCGACCGAGGACCCGCAGAACTTCGACTTCGGCCGCCGCTATCTCGACCTG
>JBFIHP010000660.1:0-2601 GCA_041601735.1 Planctomycetota bacterium
CCTCGTCCACCGGCAGGCCCTGGGCCTCGTGGTGGTGGGGCATCGAGGGCAGCTCCGGCTCGACGAGTTCGACGCGGCGGCGATCGACGAGCTCGCCGCCTTCCACGGTGACCACGAAGGCCCAGCCCGCATGGTCGTAGATCCCCGCAATCGCCATCGCTCGTGGCTCGGTCCGCGCCCGGGACGATCAGGCGTCCGGCCACATCGAGGCGAAGATCCCCGCGGTCAGGAGCGCGTAGACCGTCCCGTCGAAGACCTCCTTCAGCGCGACCTTCCAGGGGAGCCCCTTCCAGATCGACTGCGGGATGATCGCGGTGGTGTAGGCCAGGAAGGCGGCGCAGCCCGCGGTCTGGAAGACCTTCAGGTAGTTCGCGCCGGCCAGGTGATGCACGCCGCAGAGGTAGGCCGTCACGATGCCGATGTAGAGCGTGTAGATGAACCACTGGGTCAGGCTCTTCCCCATGTTCATGCCGTTCGGGAAGATCGTGATCATCGCCACCGGACCGTCATCGAACTTCTTCGCGACCGCCGGGTCCTTCATCTCGGAGGGATCGCAGTGCGGCACGCTGTAGGCGCCGAGCGCGAGCTTCTGCTTGCGGATCGCGTCGAGCATGGCCGGCTCGTCGGTCGTCTTCTTGTAGTCCGACTTGTGATGGCCGATGACCATCCAGAAGAGGAAGCTCGCGAAGAAGACCGCGATCGACGAGAGGAGAATGGGCAGCCAGAGACTGAAGATGGAGACGTCCATGGAGATCACCTCGATTGGGAAACCAGCGGCACCTGACGCAGGAAGCCGATCCCGACCCTAACCCGACCGTCCCGACCCCGCGAGACCGAATTCCGCCCCGCAGGGCGCACGGGATGGGCTGGGCCCGTCCTTCGGGCTATATCTGGGGAACCCAGTCAGGAGGTCGCCATGAACCCGGTCCCCCGCCCCGATCTCTCCTCTCGTCCGCTGACGGTGACCTGCGAACACAGGATCCTCGCCAAGCCGGAAGCGGTCTACGCCGCCTTCACCGATCGATTCGACACCTGGTTCGCGCAGAAGGGGACGCTCGCCATGGTCGTAGAAGCGGGCCGGCCCTGGTTCTTCTACAACCGCGACGACTGGGGCCGGCATCCCCACTACGGCCGCTTCCTCGACCTGATGAAGGACCGGCTCGTCGAGACGACCTGGATCACCGGCGACGGGACCCCGGAGGGCACCGCGGGCGCCGAGACGATCCTCCGCATCGAACTCGTCCCCGAGGGCGATGCGACCCGACTGCGCCTGACCCATTCCGGTTTCGTCACCGAGAAGTCCCGCGCCGGCCACGCCGAGAACTGGCCCCTCGCCCTCGACATCCTGAACGAGGCCCTGTCCTAGATCCGCGCCGCTTTTCCGGCCCCGAGAGTCCGACGACACCCTTCATTCGCGATCCCTCGCCGCGCGCAGTCGCCTCGCCCTCCGCCCGACTCGACAAGCCGCGCCGAGCCCGCTAACCTCCTCGTGTCGGCACGAGGCCGGCCCCGAGCGACGACGAGCCTGCTCCCCGAGCAGGGACTCGACCCCGCGGGGGCCGCCCCGACGAGAGGCGTCAGGTGACACACTTCGACTGGAAATTCCGCAACACCCCGCCCGACGGCGAGCGCAGGGGCGGCGATCTCGCGGCGATGAGCTTCGAGCGCGACCTCGAGACCTTCGTCCGCGAGGTCCTCCAGAACAGCCACGACGCCGCCCGCCACCGCGACGAACCCGTCCAGGTCGTCTTCCGCTTCGACGAGCTCCGCGGCCGCGCGAAGCAGGCCTTCCTCGAGGCCGCCCACTGGCCCGCGCTGGCGAGGCACCTGAAGTCGTCTGCCGAGCGCATGCCGGTGCTGAAGGAATCGATCAAGCGCAGCGAGAAGAGCGATGCGCCCCTGCGGGTCCTCGGCATCCACGACGGCGGGGCGCTCGGGCTCTCCGGCGACGAGAAGGGCTCGAAGGGCCGCTTCGCGATGTTCGCCCGCAACAAGCTCCTCTCCGAGAAACAGGGCACCGAGGCCGGCGGCAGCTTCGGTCTCGGCAAGTCGGTGCTCTGGACCTTTTCGGGCTGGCACACCGTCTTCGCCCATTCCATCCCGGTCGGCGAGACCGGCAACGAGCTCGTGCCCCGCTTCATCGGCATCTCGCAGCTGCCCTTCCATCAGATCGGCAAGGAGGAGTACGACGGGCCCGGCTGGTACGGCCAGCTGAAGGGCGGGATCATCGGCGGCAAGTACGCCCACAGCGTGAAGAGCCCGCCCGAAGAACTCGTCCGCGCCCTGCGCCTCGACCGCGAGCCGTCCTGGACCACCGGCACGAGCATCCTCGTGCCCGACTTTTTGCCGCCGGAGGGCGGCGACGCCGCCTCGCTTGGCCGCAAGATCGCCGACGCCGCCGCCCGCTGGTTCTGGCCCCTGCTCGCCCGCGAGCGCCTCATCGTCTCGGTGGCCGTGAACGGCGACCGGGAGCAGGTCGACCCGCGCGGGCACGAGGGGCTCGCCCCCTGGCTGCACCTCAGCGGCATCGAGGAGCGGCCGGCCTGGCGCGGCGGCAGTTCGCGCCGGACGATCCCCCTCAAGATCCCCAACATCCACGAG
>JBFIHP010000661.1:0-2598 GCA_041601735.1 Planctomycetota bacterium
CATACGGTGCCAGGCACTTTCCGCCGCATTTTCCCATCAAACGGTGCCACCCTCATCGCGCTCCACCTCTCGCGCATCGAACTTTCGAGCGCGATGAGGGTGGCACCGAAACGCCGCGAATTCCGGCGGAATGTGCCTGGCACCGTATGGGGTTACTGGATGGTGAGGGCGGTGGCGGCGCTGAGGAGAGGGAGGCCCTGGTCCTGGTGGATCCAGGCCTGGAAGGCGCCGAGGTTCGTGCCGGGAAGCGCCGGGGCGGGCAGGCCGAAGGTTCGACTGCCGGCGGGTGAGAGAAACGAGAGCTGATCGAAGAAGCTGAGCGGCGCGATCCCGTTCAGGACGACGTTGATGTCGCTGAAGTCGTTCGTCGTGCCGAGGAAGCCGATGTCGAGCGAGCCCACCGTGCCGACCGCGTTGTTGCGGTTGAGGCCGGCGCCGAGGAGGAAGAAGGGTCGGAGCGGCGGCCCCTCGAAGTCGATGATGACCGGATCGCCCGGAGCGTAGCTCGCGAAGAAGGGTCCGTTCTGCGGGCCTGCGGGCTGGCCGTGCCAGTCCACCGAGCCCGAGAACTCGAGCGAGGCGAGCGGCCGGTTGGCCTGACCGGTATCCGGCGCCAGCGGCACGAGCATGACGTCCAGCAGGACCTGCCCCATCGCCGGTACGACGAGACTGTGGGTCTGATCGGCGTAGCCGAAACTCGAGAAGCGGACCTGATGGCTGCCCGGAGGCAGGAAGAGCTGGTAGCGCCCGAAGCGGCCCTCGGCCGTCCGGGTCTCGCCCTGCTGCCAGCCGATTCCCAGGACCTCGACGTCGGCCTCGACCGGATTGCCGCTCACCTGATCGGTGACCCGACCCAGAGCGGGGATCTCACGGGCGAGGAAGGCCTGCATCAGGGGCCAGGTCAGCGCCGCCTCGGCCAGGGCATCGGCGTGCGGCGGCTGGAAGGAGAGCTGCGTCTCGACGAGATAGGCGTAGGAGGTCGTCTCCTTGATCTGCCATTCCTGATGTTCGCCGTCGGCGCTCGGGTCGCGGGTCAGGTAACCCGCGGCCGCGGCGAGGAGCGTCCCCTCGGCCGAGATGAGGGCATCCTGGGTCGCGGGCATCGCCGAGCAGAAGTAACCGAGGAGCACCTCGCGACCTGAGGAGTGATAGTCGAGCACCTTGGCGAAGCGACGATCGCGCGAGAAGTCGCGGATGGTCCGGGTCTCGATCTCGGAGAAGGGTGCCGTGCCCTTGTAGGTGTTGCTGCTCGGTGACGTCGAACCCGAGCAGGTCGAGTTCCAGCCGAGATCGTAGTTGCGATTGAGATCGACGCCGATCTCGCCGCCGGCCTGAGGCGCGCGGTTCTTGCGCCAGAGGTTGTTGACCGTCCAGACGTGATCGAAACCGTCGGGATTGACCACCGGGATGAACCAGATCTCGTTGTCGTCCACGAAGGAGGTGATCACGGGATCACTGCCGTAGCCGGCGACCAGGCGCGCGATGTGATCGAGGCAGATCTCGGGAGTGACGATCTCGCGCGCGTGATGCATGGCGACGATGAGCAGGTTGGGCTCGTCCTCGTCCACGGCGACGTTATCCGAGATCTTGATCGCCTTGATCGTCCGCCCGCCCGAAGTCGGCCCGACTCCGGTCAGGGTCGAGAGATCGACCACCTGGGCGATCGTCGGATGGGCCGCGGCCGTCGCCAGGAGCGAGGCCTCGATCCCGGCGAGGTCGAGGTAACCCACCGGGATGTCGAGACCGCCGGTGAGCTTCTGCGCGAGGGGCTGCGCCGATTCCACCACCACGGGATTCAGACCCGCGGCCTGCAGGGCCGCCGTCTCGGCCGCGCTGACCGCCAGTTCGACCAGGTTCTGATCGCCGGAGATCAGCAGCACGTCATAGTGATGGGCCTCGAGGAGCGCCCCCAGGCTCGCGGCGTTCGCGCTCGAGATGCGGACGACCTGCACCGGTTCGCCGCCCGGGCTCGGGGTCTGGGACGCCAGCAGGGACGGCAGGATCAGCGCGAGGCAGAACGAGACGAGAAGTCGGGACATGGTCGGCTCCGGGTTTCGCGGCCGATGGGGTCGCGGAGGCCGTCGATGCTACCAGAGCCCGGCGCGCAAGCGCCAGCATCGAAGAAAGGGCGGATCAGGGTGCCGCGAGAGACCAGAGCAGGCCGAGCAGCGCGGTCACGAGATTCGCCGCGCAGGCGATCCCGAAGGCCTGCTGGACGCTTCGACGACCGAGGACGGCGTAGCAGAGGGTCTCGACCGCCACGACGCCGGCCTCGGTCGCCAGGAATCCGCTTCGCCCGGAGGCGAGGAGCTGCCAGGCCAGGGGATGTGTCAGCAGATTCGCGAGGACAACGTCGAGCAGGACGCCTCCGCCTCTCCGATCGCGCGGCGCGAGGACGACGAACGCCTCGACCAGAATGGTCAGGCCGAGGGCGAGGACGTAGTCGGTCGGGACAGTCATCGCGATCGAGCTCGACCGGGACGCGCGAACACGACCACTCCGATCGCGAGCAGGGCGAGAACCGGCAGACCGATCAGCAGGAAGGAGAAGCCGAGCACGCCCTGATCGGCGGGGCCGAGGAGCCGTCCCTCGGCGTCG
>JBFIHP010000662.1:0-2598 GCA_041601735.1 Planctomycetota bacterium
GGACGGGGGAGGGTCGCGGCCCTACGATTCCTGGATCGTCTCCGGTCCAAGAGTTCTCCATGCCACGATCCCCTAGCATCAGCCTGCTTCTGGTCCTGACCTGCGGCGCTCTTTGTGCGCAGGGGCCGGTCGATTTCAACCGGGACATCCGGCCGCTGCTGTCCGATCGCTGCTTCATGTGCCACGGCTTCGACGGCCAGGCGCGGAAGGCGGAGCTGAGGCTCGATACCTGGGAGGGGCTGACGCGGGAGCGGGACGGGATCGCGGCCGTGGTGCCGGGGGATGCGGAGGAGTCCGAACTCGTCCTGCGGATCGAATCCGAGTTCGCCTCGGAGCGCATGCCGCCGGTGAGGTCGGGGCTTTCGCTCTCGGCGGCCGAGAAGGCGCTTCTGCGCCGCTGGATCGAGGAGGGCGCGCCCTTCGAGAAGCACTGGGCCTTCGTGGCGCCGGAGCGGCCGGAGGTCCCGGAGGTCGAGGGCGCGGCCCGGGCGCGAAACTCCGTTGATCGCTTCGTGCTGGCGCGGCTCGAGAAGCTCGGGCTTTCGGGCTCCGCCGAGGCCGATCGCGAGACCCTCGTCCGCCGTCTCGCTCTCGATCTGACCGGGCTGCCGCCGAGCCTCGAGGAGATCGACCGCTTCCTGGCCGACGACTCGCCGGGGGCCTACGAGAGGCTGGTCGATCGTGTGCTCGCGTCGCCGCACTTCGGCGAGCGCATGGCGCAGGTCTGGCTCGACGCCGCGCGCTACGCCGACACCAACGGCTTCCACCACGACAACGTCCGCACGGCCTGGCCCTACCGCGACTGGGTGATCCGCGCCTTCAACGAGAACATGGGCTACGACCGCTTCCTCGTCGAGCAGCTCGCGGGCGATCTTCTGCCCGAGGCCAGTGACCAGCAGCGGATCGCCACGGCCTTCTGCCGCCTCCACAACATCAACGACGAGGGCGGGGCGCTGGACGCCGAGTACCGGGTGGAGGCCGTCGCCGATCGCATCGAGACCATCTCGACCGCCCTGATGGGTCTCACCATGACCTGCGCCCGCTGTCACGACCACAAGTACGACCCGATCACCCAGGAGGACTACTACGGCCTCTACGCCTTCTTCAACTCGGTGGAGGAGAAGGGCGTCTATCCCCCGGACTTCGAGGAGGCGCGCGCCTATCCCGCGCGGATCGTCCACCGCAGCGAGGAGCTGCGGCTGAAGATCGCGGCGAAGGAGAAGGAGGTCGCGGCGGCGCGGGCGGCTCTCGAGTCCTCGCGGCCGAAGGTCGCAGCCGAGCACGCGGCCTGGGAGAAGGCGCTGCTGGGCGACCTCGGCCTCGTCTGGGCGAAGGCCGAATCCGCGATGCCGAGCGCCGAGAGCGGCCGGGACTTCGAGGACATGGGGGACGGCTCCTTCAAGTTCCGGGGGGAGGTCCCGGACTTCGACACCCACGTCTTCCGCCTGCGCACCGACGAGACCGGTCTTCGCCTGCTGCGCTTCGAGGCGCTGCCGGACGCGAGCTTCCCCGAGGGCCGCACGGGGCTTCATCCGAGCGGCAACTCGGTGGTCTCCTCGATCAGCGCGCGGGCGACCTCGCTCGAGAACCCCGGCCAGAGCCGCGAGATCGACTGGGCCTGGGCCTGGGCCGACCACGAGCAGCCGAACGCCGATCACGACATCCACAACGTCCTGCGGCCGGACGATCTCGGCTGGGCGCTCGCCGGCGACGCGCAGCCGGGTCCGCGGGTGGCACTCCTTCTGAGCGCGGAGCCCTTCGGCTTCGAGGGCGGGACCGAGGTCGAGGTGAAGGTCGCCTACCGGAGCCGCTACAGCGCGCATCTCGTCGGCCGGCCGCGGCTCTCGCTCGCCCGCGGCGCGGCCCTGGGTCTCGCCGACTTCCCCACCGTCGCCTCGCGCTGGTTCCGGGCGGGGCCCTTCAAGGCCGGCGACTTCGACCGGAACTTCGAGCAGGCCTTCGGGCCGGAGCTCGAGAGGAGCCTCGATCTCGACCGGGACTTCGAGGGCAAGCGCTGGACTTTCGAGCCGCGTCTCGTCGACGGCGAGGGGCTCGCCCTGAGCGGGACCCGCTCGGTCTTCTACTTCGCGCGGCTGCTGCGTTCGCCCGTGTCGAGGAAGCTCGACCTCGCGCTCGGCAGCGACGACGCCATCCGGGTCTTCCTGAACGGCGTCGAGGTGGACCGCAACAAGGTCCTCCGCGGGCTAAGCCCCGATGACGACGAGCTCACGATCGAGCTCGCGCCCGGCGAGAACCTCCTGGTCCTGAAGATCGTCAACGAGGGCGGGCCGGGCGGCGTCTTCTGCCGGACGACCGCCGAGCCCGCGGCCCCCGATCCGCTGCGGCCGATGGCCTTCGTCCCGCCTGCCGATCGCGACTCCGCGATGGCGGAGCGCTGGCTCGCGGGCTGGTCGAAGCGCTTCTCGCCCACCTACGCCGAGCTCGCGGAGAGGCTCGGCCGGGTCGCCACTGAACTCGAGGAGCTCGAGGGGCAGGCCGTGCCGGTCGCGGTGATGCAGGAGATCGAGGCCCGACCGACCTACGTGCTCGAGCGCGGCCACTACGAGGGCGCGAACCTCGACCGCCCGGTGAGCCGCC
>JBFIHP010000663.1:0-2597 GCA_041601735.1 Planctomycetota bacterium
CATCATCTTGAGGATGATCTTGTTCAGCTCGGAGGGGAGCTCGGGGCAGCGTTCACGAGGCTCCGGCGGGATCTCGTTGATGTGCGCCACCATCGTGACTGCCGGGTTGGTGTTGTCGAAGGGCGTGTAGCCCGTGACCATGTGATAGATGGACGCGCCGAGCGAGTAGATGTCGGCCCGCGTGTCGATGTGCTCGTCGCCCCGGGCCTGCTCGGGCGAGATGTAGTTGGGCGTCCCCAGCGCGCTTCCGGTATCGGTGGTGTCGCCCGACTGCCCGAGGTCCTTGACGAGGCCGAGGTCGCAGAGCTTGGCGGTCCCGCCGGTGATCATGATGTTGTCGGGCTTGATGTCGCGGTGGATGATCTGATGGGCGTAGGCGTGCTCGAGGGCGCGCGTCACCTGCAGGATGATCCGTGCCGCGCGCTCCGGCGCGAGCTTGCCCCCGCGCTTGATGATCTCGAGCAGGGTGGGACCGTCGCAGTATTCCATCACCAGGTAGATCAGGCCGCTGCTCTCGCCGACGTCGATGCACTGGACGACGTTCGGGTGATTGAGCCGGGCCAGGATCTTGGCTTCCTTCTCGAAGCGCGACACGAACTTGCGGTTCTTCTGCAGGAAGGGTGCGAGGATCTTGATGGCCACGATGCGATCGAGGCTGAGCTGGCGCGCCTTGTAGACGGTCCCCATGGAGCCGCGGCCGAGCTTCTTGAGCAGGCGATAGCCCTTGATGCGGCTCGCCATCTCGAGCTTCTCGAGATGGTTCGAGATCTTGGCGTACTCCTCGGCGCTGATGAACCTCTTCTCGAGCAGGACCTCGCCGATCTCCTTCGGCGTCACGCCGAGATCGGAGATCTTGCGCTGCACGTCCTGCGCTTCCGTCACCTGGTCGGCGGTGACGATCTCGTTCTTCAGGGCGATCTCGAGGAAGAGCCGCTCGCGTTCGCGGCGGGCCTCCGGGTCGTTGTCGTTCAGGCTCATTCCGTCGTCTCGTAGCCGAGTTCGGCGAGGAGTTCCCGCTGCCGCGCATGCATCCGGGATCGGTCCTCGACATCGTGGTCGTCGTACCCGAGGAGATGCAGGACACCGTGGACGCAGTATAGCAGCAGTTCGGACCGAAGGTCACACCCCCGCTCGGCTGCCTCTCGGCGCGCCGTGTCCACGGAGACGACGATCTCGCCGCCGACTCCCGGGTCGTCACCGAGATCGAAGGAGATCACGTCCGTGGGGTGATCGTGGTCGAGAAACTCCCGGTTCAAGCGGTGGATCGCGGCGTCGTCTACCAGGGCCACGGAGAGCCCCAGGTCGGCACCCTCGCGCTCGAGGACGGCGGCCAGCACCCGACGGATCTCGCCGACGTCGAGCTCGGGAACGGCCACCTCGAAGCTCACCTCGATCGACTCGCTCATCGCCGCCGCTTGCCGCCGCCCCGCTCGCGCTCCTCGTCCGGTTCCTCGTCCGGTTCGCGGGGCTCGCGATCGCGCAGCTCCTCCTTGCCGTAGGCCCGCACGATGGCGGCGACGACCTCGTGACGCACGATGTCGGCGTGGCCGAGGCGCCGGAAGGCGATCCCCTCGACACCGCGCAACACCCCCATTGCATGGATGAGACCCGACTTCTGTCCGCCGGGAAGATCCACCTGCGAGGCATCGCCCGTCACGATGATCTTGCTCTCGCGGCCCATGCGGGTCAGGAACATCTTCATCTGGGCGATCGTCGTGTTCTGGGCCTCGTCCAGGATGATCACGGCGTGGTTCAGGGTTCGCCCGCGCATGTAGGCGAGGGGCGAGATCTCGACGATCCGCTCCTCCATGAAGCGGCGCAGGGTCGAGGGCGACAGGAGGTCCTCGAGCGCGTCGTAGAGCGGTCGGAGGTAAGGCATGATCTTGGCCTCGAGATCGCCGGGCAGGAAGCCCAGGTGCTCGCCGGCCTCGACGGCCGGACGCACGAGGATGATCTTGCGGTAGAGACCGGCCTTGACCATCGACACGGCCATGGCGACGGCGAGGTAGGTCTTGCCGGTGCCGGCCGGACCGATACCGAAGGTGACCGGGGTCTCCTCGATCGCCTCCATGTAGCGCTTCTGATTCGGCGAACGCGGCTTCACGCCCGAGACGGTCTTGCCCGTACGCTGAGCGCGAGCACCGTTCGGGTTCTCGCCGCCGGCCTCCTGGAAGACGTCGGCGACCTCGGGCGCCTCGGCGCCGTCCTCGCGGATCATCTTGAGAGCCTTGTGGATCGCCTTGGCGGCGGCCTCGATCTTGTCGGGTTCGCCGGAGACCGTGAGCTGGCCGCCGCGCGAGACCGCCTCGACCTTGAAGGCGAGGCGGAGGATCCGGATGTTCCGATCGAGATGCCCGAGGAGCGCGCGCTCCTCGTCGATGTTCTTGAGCGAGATCGTGACTTCGGACATGACTCCCTCAGTCCATGAATCTCAGGGCGACCGCGGCCGCGGGCATCGCGAAGATCAGGCTGTCGATGATATCGAGCGCGCCGCCGAAGGTCGGCACGAGATCGGCCGAGTCCTTCACCTCGCAGCAGCGCTTGACCATCGACTCCGCGAAGTCGCCGAGCTGGGTCGCGACGTTGATGATGAGGGC
>JBFIHP010000664.1:0-2596 GCA_041601735.1 Planctomycetota bacterium
GCCGTGGCGATCGGAGTCCAGCGATCATCCTGGAGGGTGATGACGGCTCCCGATTCGAAGGCCACGACCGGCCGGATCTCGCCATCGACCTCGACCAGGGCCAGGTCGATCGGCAGGGCCAGGAGCGGTCGCTTCCGCGGCGCGAAGTCCGGGAGCGCCTGCCACGCGCCGCCTTCTCGCACGAAGACCGTCGTGTCGGTGACGACCCAGAGCCGCCCGCGCGAGTCCTGCCGGAGATGGGCGTAGACGACCCCGCCCATGAACTCGCTCGGCGAGACGATCTCCCAGCTGAACCCGTCGTAGGCGACCAGGCCGATGCGGGTCGAGAAGAACATGCGCCCATCGGCGTCCTGGGCGATGGAACCGATCTCGGTCGAGGGCAGACCCTCGCGGATGCCGTAGGTGTGCGCGAAGTAGCGCTGGGTGGCGGCCGGGCCGGCGAGAACGACGAGCGCGAGGAGGATGAGGAATCGATGTGGCATGGAGGGCTGACCTCGTTCTCTGGCGATCGCGAACCCCGACTTCCGGGGATACGGCCCTGCGGAGACGAGGCCGATGTTAACCAGTCACGGCCGTCGCCACAGCAGCTGTCCGGCCCGGATCTCCGATCCGCGGTGCGGCGGTCGCCGGGGGTGGACATGAAACCGCCCCCGGGGCGCGTTCGGAACGTCCCGGGGGCGATCGTGGAGCCCGGACCTCAGTTGGTGCCGCCGCCCGTCTCCATCTCGCGAAGCAGGGTTTCGATCGCGGCATCGAGCTTCTCGCCGCGGACGTTGCGGTAGCGGATCACGCCCCGGGCGTCCAGGACGTAGATCGTCGGCCAGCCGCGCACGCCCCAGCGGGTCGATATCGGACCGTCGGTTCCGCCGCCGTCGAAGAAGGTGTCCCAGTCGAGTTCCTTCTCTTGCATGATCTTCTGGAGCTTCTCCGGGTCATCGTCGCTGTTGACGCCGACGATGGCGAAGGGCTTGTCGGCGAGCTTCGTCACGAGCGACCGCTCGTGGGGGTACATACCCCGGCAGGGTCCTCACCAATCGCCCCAGAAGTCGAGCACGACCACCTTGCCGCGGTAGTCCGAGAGCTTCATCGGCTTCCCGGCGGGCGAGACGCCGACGATCTCCGGCGCGACCTTGCCGATGGCGAGGTCCTCCGCTCCGTGCTTCTTCAGGTGCGCCTCGGCGAGCGCGGCGTAGCTGGAGTGCTTCCACTTCAGCTCGCCGTACTTCGCCGCCAGTTCGGCGAAGCGCGCCTCGCGACCTTCGGCGGGTCCGTACTGGGCGTGCCCGTAGAGGCAGGCGGCCTTCACCACATCGTGCTCGCTGATGAAGGCGATCTTCGCGTAGACGTCGGCGCGATCGCCCTTGTCGAGGACGTAGTAGATCTCGGGGATCTTCGCGAGGCCCCTCTCCTGGGGGTAGAGCTCGAGCATGCGCTCGACCTGGGCCTTCGCCGTCGTCGTCATGGTTCCGGCCTCGCGCTCGGCCCAGCAGTTCCGGAAGACCCAGAACTCGGCCTGGAAACCCTCGGGGCTGCCCTCGTGGGCCTTCGCGAAGGCGACGAAACGCGGCTTGAAGGCAGCGTACTTCTCGCCGCGCGAGAGCTCGCTCTTCTCGTATTCGGCCTGCAGGGATTCGAGGGTCTCGCTCTCGCGAGGAGCTTCGTCCTGGGGCTCGAGCCGAGCCTCGAGCTGGTCCACGAGCTGCTTGGCGAGCGCCGAGGCCGCCTCGCCGTCATGGCTGCGATGGCGGATCTTGAAGTCCGCATCGATGACGATCAGCGTCGGCCAGCCGGAGACGGCCCAGTTCTTGGCGATCGAGGTCTTGGCGCCCTCGGGCTGGTTCTGGAAGGAGCGCCAGTTCAGGTCCTTTTCGACGACGATCTTGCGGATGGCCTCGAGGTCACGATCGGAATTGACCCCGATCAGGGCGAAGGGACGACCCTTCATCTCGTTCACGAGCGACCGCTCGTGCGGGTACAGAGCCCGGCAAGGTCCTCACCAGTCGCCCCAGAAGTCGAGCAGGATCACCTTGCCCTTGTAGTCGGAGAGCTTGAAGGCCACGCCGTCCAGATCGACGCCGTCGATGTCCGGCGCGGGCATGCCGACGGCGAGCTTCTCGCGCTCGTCGATCATGCCCTGGATGTAGGCGGCCAGGTCGGGCTCTTCGGTCAGCATGCCCTTCGCTCGCATCAGTTCGGCGCGAGCCCGCTTGTAATCGGCGGAGTCCAGCTTGGCCTGCCGGAACGCATTGCTCTCGAGCGTGATGATCGCCCAGGCCCGGATCGAGGGCACGGGGTTTCTCTGCTCGATGGTCCTGAGGTGAGCGTCGGCGGCGTCCTTGCCGATGACGCGAGCGAGTCCGCCGAGCAGTCGAGGAAGCGCCACGATCGCCTCGCTCTCGACGTGCTTCTTCATCAGCGTATCGACGGCCGCGCGCAGGTTGGCCTCGTGCTCCTTCTCGCCCATCGCCCGCTGGGCGACGAAGATCAGGAAGGGCACCGCGTCGTCGCTGCCCGCGTAGTCCCCGGCCGCGGCCTCGGCGCGGGCAACGAAGTCGCCCGCCGGCGGGCTCATGCGCATGGCGACCATCGCGCCGCC
>JBFIHP010000665.1:0-2588 GCA_041601735.1 Planctomycetota bacterium
AGCCGCGGATGCCGGCGAGGCCGGCGGTTCCCTCGAGCGGGTTCTCCTTCAGCAGCGGCAGGCCGCAGGCCTCCACGCCCTCGACGGCCCCGAAGACCTCGGCGCAACCGCAGGAGGCGCCGCGCACCGTGTCCCGAACCGACTCGTAGAGTTCGCGAGCGGGATGCCCGAGCTCGGCGAGTTTCTCCGGCCAGCGCGTGCCGGCCGCGGCGAAGGTCACCGCGACCTCGTCGCCGGCGGCCCGGGCCTCGGCCGCGAGGGCGAGGCCGTTGAAGAGACGCCCGAGGGCGTCGTCGCCGGCCCTGGGATCGGAGAGGATGAAGATGGCGATTCTCATGGTTTGGTTCTCACTTTCTTCGCGCCCGCTTCGCGGACGGCTTCCGCCCCCGAGGGAGACCCGGCGATTCCGGGATGCCGCTCGGGACGACGGCGACGTCGTGGCCTGACCGGTGGCGAACGCGGAGTCGGCCTGCGCCGGCCTCCCGATCGCCGGGCCGACCGCGTCGGCCCCGGGATTCCGGGATCGCAGACCTCGTGCCGACCAGGACGATTCGCCATTAGTGACCACTCGGTAGTCACTTAGATCGCGAATCACGGCGATGAGTCGATCGCGGACTTTCGCGAATCACGATCATCGGCGAGGATGCCTCGCGAACATTCGCGAGGACGTGCCATGAACCTGGATGCCATGAAGGGCCTGATGCTGGCGATCGCCGGGGCCCAGGACACCGCGAAGGTGCTCGATCAGGTGGTCGAGGGCCTCGCGGCCGGCGACACCGTCGCACTGGCTCGCATCTGGTTGATCGAGGGAGCGGACGCGGAGCCCTGGCTGCAACTCGCGGCGAGCGCCGGCAACCTCGGCCGACCGGGCAGCGACCCGAAGAAGCTCGATGGACGCTTCGCTCGCTTCGAACTCGGCGCGCGCAAGATCGGCCGCGTCGGCGCCGCCGGCGAGGGCATCCTCATCCCGGACATCGAGCGGGATTCGGAGTGGATCGCCGACCCCGCCTGGGCGGTCTCGGAAGGGATCCGCTCCTTCGCGGCGCAACCGCTCATCGCCAGGGGCAACACCCTCGGCGTGCTCGGCCTCTTCGATCGCCTCGAGATCTCGGCCGAGGACTTCGCCTGGCTCCGCACCTTCGCCGATCACGCCGCCGTGGCCATCTCGAACGCCCGCGCCTTCGAGGAGATCGCAAGGCTGAAGGACCGCCTGGAACGCGACAACGCCTACCTGCGCCAGGAAGTGGGCGCCTCGGGACCGGAGATCCTGGGCGGCTCCCCGGCCATCGAGAAGGTCCGGACCCAGATCGCGATGGTCGCGCCCACCGAAGCCGGCGTGCTCGTGCTCGGCGAATCGGGTACGGGCAAGGAGCTGGTCGCGCGCGCGATCCACCGGCAGAGCCGACGAGCCGAGCGCCCCATGGTTCGGGTCAACTGCGGAGCGATTCCCGGCGAGCTCTTCGAGAGCGAGTTCTTCGGCCACGTGAAGGGCGCCTTCACCGGCGCCAGCCGCGACCGCGTCGGACGCTTCGAGCTGGCCGACGGCGGCACGCTCTTCCTGGACGAGGTCGGCGAGATCCCGCTGCGGCACCAGGCCAAGTTGCTGCGGGTCCTGCAGGAGGGCACCTTCGAGCGGGTCGGCGACGAGCAGACGAGGAGCGCCGACGTGCGGGTGATCGCCGCGACCAACCGCGACCTGGCCGACGAGGCGAAAAGGGGCCGGTTCCGCCCGGACCTCTACTACCGGCTCGGGGTCTTCCCCATCGAGGTGCCGCCGCTTCGTGATCGGCTCGAGGACGTCGAGGTCCTCGCCCGTTGCTTCATGGCGCAGGCCGCCGACCGCCTCGGTCTCGCTCCGCCGCGCCTTCCGGTTCGCGAGCTGGTGCGGCTGCGCGGCTACTCCTGGCCGGGCAACGTCCGTGAACTCCAGCACCTGGTCGAGCGCGCCATGATCCTGGCGGGAGGAGCGCCGCTTCGATTCGACGACCTCGGCAACGACGGGGTCGAGGGTCCTGCGGCGCAGGTCCTTCCAAAGGAGGCCGCCGACCTCCCGACGCTCGCCGACCTCAGGATCCTCGAACGACGGATCCTCGAACGGGCCTGGAGAGAGGCAGGCCGCAAGGTCAGCGGGCCCGGCGGCGCGGCCGAGGCCCTGGGCATCCCGGCCTCGACGCTGGAGTCGAAGCTCCGCGCCCACGGCCTCAAATGAGGCCATACGGGGTCCTATCCATCTCTCCGATCGACCGGAACCGATCGTAGAGGCTCGTGGCCCGCCCTGGATCCGAGCGGCGATCCGGGTGATGCTGGACGCTTGCCTCGGCGCCGCGATGTCGGAACACTGGCCGTCGGCGCACCGTTTCGGGGCGCCGGATCGGAAGCCGACCGCGGCACGACCGAAGACCGCAGAAAGGAATCGAACATGCGCAGGACGATGACCGCGCTCTTGTTGTTCGGCTTGCTCGCCACGCTGGCCCCGTGCCAGGAGACGGCGAAGCCCGACGCCCAGGAGCGCTACCAGGACTTGCAGAAGGCCTGGCGAGAATACCAGAGGGCCTTCTTCGAGGAGCAGCGAGCGGCAGCCGAGAAGG
>JBFIHP010000666.1:0-2585 GCA_041601735.1 Planctomycetota bacterium
CCCATCGGCTCTCGACCGTCATCGACGCCGACAAGATCCTGGTCATCGAACGCGGGCGCATCGTCCAGGAGGGAACCCATGCGGAGCTGCTCGCCTCGCAGGGGGTCTACGCCCGGCTCTACAGCTCGGCGGAAGGCGGCTTCGCGACCGAAGGGCCGGATGACGCCGCCTGATCGGGAAGATCCGGAATCGACGGGCGATCGTCCCCGTTCGACCGCGGAGGACGGGCGTTCGGGCGGTCAGGGCCGGATTCGCATCCGGGTCCCCGCCGGGTGCAGGAAGGGAGCTTGATCGACATGCACAGGATCGCTTGCGGCGAGATCTGGGGCGGAACGCTCGGCCAGGACCTCGAGGTCGAGACGGCCGGCATCCGGGCCAGTCTCTTCTCGTCGGCTGCCGACGGCGCGCGGGGCGGTGACGTTTACTACCTCAGCGTCTGCGACAACGACCTCCTCACCCGGATCCTCGTCGCGGACGTGACCGGTCACGGTGCGGCCGTCTCTCGCACGAGCGCCTGGATCTACGACTCGTTGAGGGTTGCGATGAGCGACCCCGACGGCTCGCGCGTGCTCAGGCGGGTCAACGAGCTCGCCGCGGATCAGGGCGCGAAGGCGATCACGACGGCGGCCGTCGCGGCCTTCTACCGGACCGAATCCCGGCTCTCCTTCGCCTACGCCGGGCATCATCCGGTCCTCGCCCGCCGACCCGGCGAGAGCGCTTGGCGGGCGCTCACCGTCGCCGAGAGGCCGGGCATCGCGAACATCCCGCTGGGCGTACTGGCCGACGCCGATTACGATCAGGACGCCGTCGAACTTCCGTCCGGCAGCGTCGCCTTGATCTACAGCGACGGCCTGATCGAGGCGCGCGACGCCTCGGGCGAGCCCTTCGGCTCCGAGAGGCTCGTCTCGGCGCTCTCCACGATTCCGGAAGACGACCCCGACGCCATCAAGAAGGGAGTTCTTGCCCGGCTCCTGCATCATGCCGAAGATGCGCTCGATCAGGACGATGTCACGTTGATCGTGTTCCGGGCGGCCGGGAATCCCTGAGGACGAGACCGAGAGTGGACCGGCCATGGAACCGATCATCGACCACATCCAGATCACGGTGCGGGACATGACCCGGGCCGTCCCCTTCTACGACCGCCTGCTGCCCCTCCTCGGCTTCGACATGCAGCGCCGCGTCGAGACGGTGGTGGACGGGCACCTGCACGTCTGCAGCTACACCCACGACAGGCTCAACTTCTGCATCAGCTCGCCGCGCGAGGCCTTCGCGGACGACGCCGTCCATCGCCGCAAGCCGGGCTCGCTGCACCACCTCGCCTTCAAGGCGGTCACACGCGCCGAGGTCGATCGGCTGCATCGGGAGCTGATCGAGATCGGCGCCGCGATCGTGAGCACCCCCAGGCTCTTCCCGGAATATGGTCCCGGCTACTACGCGGTCTTCTTCAAGGACCCGGACGGCGTCAAGTACGAGATCGTCTGCCACGCGCCGGATGCGACCTGAGCGGACCGAAGCGCTCACGGGACTCGATTTTTCGCCCCGAATCCCGCAACGGATCCACCTCCGGAGCGGTTCAAGCCGGGTCTTGGCGCCTCTTCGGAGGCGCCCCTCGAAGCGAAGCAGGAAACCGCCGATGTTCGATCTCAGCAGCTCACGGGCCTTCCTCGTCCCGATCCTCGCCACCCTCCTCCTGGTTTCGCCCTGCCGGGCCCAGGAAGACGCGAGCGAGCCGGTCGAGCCCGGCCTGCGCCTTCTCCACGACATCGAGGGCCGCCGCTTCAACCTGCGCCGGCTTCCCGGACTGGAGGCCGTCGTCCTGGCCTGGACCAGCGAGGGCTGCCCGATGTCGAAGGTCTACTCGCCGCGGTTGGTCGAGATCGCGAAGAGCTACGCGGAGAAGGGCGTTCGCTTCTTCGTGATCGACTCGAGCCCGCAGGACTCGGCCGATTTCCTGCGTGCCTGGGGCAAGCAGCATGACTGCGATCTACCCCTGATCCGGGACGAGGGCGGTCGGTTGGCGCGGGGCCTCGGTGTCTCCCGGACGACCGAGGTCCTCGTCTTCGATGCCGCGCTCGAGCTCCGCTATCGCGGCGCCATCGACGACCAGTACGGCTTCGAGCGAAGCGAGGATCCGAAGACGGGCAAGGTCGGCAGCTACCGGAAGGAGGGCCCGTCCCGCAACTACCTGCGCGACGCCCTCGACGTCGTCCTGAGCGGCCGGGAGATCGCGATCGCGAACACCGAGCCCTGGGGCTGCGCGATCGGGAGCTGGCCGGACGAGGCGCCGGCTCCGGCCGAGGCGCCGACCTGGTACCGAGACGTGCGGCCGATCCTCGAGCGTCACTGCACCGAGTGTCACCACCGCGGCGGCAACGCGCCCTTCAGCCTGCAGAGCCATCGCAAGGCCGCGGGCTGGGGCGACACGATCATCGAGGTGATCGAGAGCGGCGCCATGCCGCCCTGGAACGCGAATCCGGACCACGGCCGATTCAGCAACGCCCGCGGCCTGAGTTCGAAGGAGAAGGCGACCCTCGCGGCCTGGGTGGCCGCCGGACATCCCGAGGGCGACGAGGGGGGCGCCGAGC
>JBFIHP010000667.1:0-2583 GCA_041601735.1 Planctomycetota bacterium
ACGAGATCCGCGGGCTGCTCGACGACGACGAGGAACTCATGTCGCGCTGCCTCGATTTCCTCGTCGGGCGAGACGAGCTGGTGCTCGCGCCCGGCCGCTCGCCGCGCTTCTTCCAGCGCAAGAACCTCACTGCAGCCGTGCGCGAGGAGCTGGGGCGGCGCGGACGCAGCCTGCCCGAGGATCTGGCCCAGGCTCTCGATCTGCCGGTCGCCATCACCTGCGAGATCCTCGGCTGGCTGGAGCGCGAGGGTCGCGTCCGCGCCCGCCACGAGGGCGACGACGTCTACTTCGAGAAGGTCTGAGTCGGCGCGCGACCGCACGGACTCCGGCTCTCCGCCGTCCGCCGCGGTCGGCGTGCGCTTCAGTCCGCTTCCACGAAGCGACCGTCCACCAGATCGACGGTCCGCCCGGCGTAGGCGGCCAGACTGACGTCGTGGGTGACGACGACGAGGGTCTGTCCGGTTCGGGCATGCAGCTCGGCCAGGAGCTGGTGGATCGACTCCGAGGTCTTCACGTCCAGGTTTCCGGTCGGTTCGTCGCAGAGCAGGATCTTCGGCTCGTTGAAGAGCGCGCGCGCGAGCGCCACGCGTTGACGCTCGCCGCCCGAGAGCTGGTTGGGACGATGCGTGCTGCGCCCGCCGAGGCCGACCGTCTCGAGCAGCTCCGCCGCCCGGCGCTTCGCCGCGCCCCGCTGCGCGCTCCAGGCCAGCGGGCCGAAGCGGACCTTGCCGGGGATCATGACGTTCTCGAGCGCGGTGAACTCGGGGAGCAGGTGGAAGAACTGGAAGACGAAACCGATGCCGGCCGCGCGGAGCTGGGCCCGACGTCGGCGCGAGGCCTGCAGGACGTCCTCGCCGTTGAAGATCAGGCGCCCCGAGTCGGCCCGATCGAGCAGACCGAGGATGTGCAGGAAGGTGCTCTTGCCGATGCCGCTCTTGCCGCGCACGAGCAGGAATTCGCCCTTGCGCACGTCGAGGTCGGCGCCGTCGAGCACGACGAGCCGGCCGCCGCTCGGCTGCGCGAAGCTCTTCTTCAGATCGCGCACGCCGTAGACGATCTCGGCCTCCGATCGGGGCGCGCTGCCGGTCGCGGTCTCGATGATCCGATCACTCATAGGCCAGGCACTTCAGGGGATCGAGACGCGAGGCGAACCAGGCCGGCAGGATCGAGACGACGAGGCACCAGCCGAAGGTGAAGAGTGCGTAGGAGGTGATCATGTCGGGGTCGAGGTGGCTCGGGAGGCTGCCGAATTCGTAGACGTCGGGCGGAAAGAGCGTGCGATCGAGCACCTTCTCGAGCCAGCGGATGACGCCGTTGAGGTTCTCGGAGACGTAGACCCCGAGCCAGACTCCCAGAGAGGTGCCGAGCAGCCCCAGCATGCCGCCGTAGAAGATGAAGGTCTGGACGATGCCCCCGGAGGTCGCGCCCATCGACAGGAGGATGCCGATGTCGCGGGTCTTCTCGAGGACGACCATGTAGAGCAGGCCGCCGATCGAGACCCCGGCGACGATCACGACGAAGGCCGTCACCAACCACATCGCGAGGCGCTCGAATTCGAGGGCCTGCGCCAGCGTGCGCATCTGGTCCTCCCAGGTGAGCACCACGAGTTCGTCCTTCGCGCCCTTGTTGGTCGCGACGATCTGCTCCTTCACGGCGCGCGCGCGGGTCGGATCCTCGAGGCTCAGGCGGACCTCGTTGCAGCTGCCCTTCCAGCGCAGGAAGTCGCGCAGGATGCGAATGTCGCAGAAGGCGAGCCGCTTGTCGTACTCGTAGCGCCCCGACTCGAAGGCGCCCGAGACCACGAAGCGCTGCTGGATCGACTCGATGCTGTCCGCCGCGGGATCGTTGTTGCGACTGGCGGTGATGAGGGTCACCTTGCCGCCGCGCTCGAGCCACATCCAGCGCGCCAGCTGCGAACCCAGGACGATGCCGGGTTGCGACGAGGGCGGCCGATCTTCCGGCTGGTAGAGGAAGATGTCATCGCGCTCCGAGCGGGGAATGAGCCGATCCCAGCGGTAGAAACCCTCGGCGTCGAAGCGCTGTTCACCGGGCTTGCGGAACTCGTCCACGGCGTCGAGGAGCTGCTCGAGCGGGGTCAGCCGGCGTTCGGCCTCGGCGTCGATGCCGATCAGGGTGATGAACTCCTCGCGCAGATCGATCGCCGGCGGCCAGCCGATCTCGCGTTCGCGGGTCGAGATCATCGCGGGCTGGACGATGCGCGGCACCGCCCCGAGCACCTCGCCCCCGTTCTCGACGAGGAAGGGCTCGATCCGGCTCAGAATGCGTTCCTCGTAGTCCGGCGTCGTGGCCGGGTCGACGTCGGCGATCTGCACCTTCAGGCTGCCGTCGATCTTGAAGATGCTGTCCTTGATGCGGCGCTGGAAGCCCTCCATCACGGAGTTCACGACGATCATCGCCATGACGCCGACGGCGATCGCCAGCACCGAGATGTAGGCCACCTTGCGGCGCCTCAGGTAGCGGAATGCCAGACTCAGTCGATACATGCTGCCCTTTCGGTGACCCCGGATCGGTCGGCACGACTCTACCGGGAGCCGGGGCCGGGCCCCAGACCCGCGCTCGTCA
>JBFIHP010000668.1:0-2582 GCA_041601735.1 Planctomycetota bacterium
CCAGCGCGAGGACTGGAGCGCCGCCGAGCGCGCCTACCGGAGGGTGCTCGAACTCGACGATCGCAATCCCGTCGCGCGCAAGGGCCTCGCGCTCTTCCACCGCGTGCGCGGCTACGCCTACCTGCAGACCCCGCTTCCTCGCGATCTGCCCGAGGAGACGAGGCGCGATCAGCGCCTCGAGATCCGCCGACTCGCCATGGAGGAGTTCCGCGCCGCGGTCGAGCAGGCGCCGGGCCTCGAGGAACTGGAGGGCATCGCCGCGCAGCTGAGGGGTTATGCCGCCGAATTCCGCGATCTCGCGGATGACGCGCTCGAACGCGGTCGGCCGCCGGAGGCCTTCCCTCTCGCCGGCAAGGCCCTGCGCTACGCGCCCGACGATCCCGACAACCTCGCGCTCATGGCGCGAACCAAGGCATCCCTCGGTCTGCCCGACGAGGCCTACTCCTTCTACGAGCAGGCGCTCGAGGTCGATGCCCGACATCTGCGCAGTCTCTTCGACTTCGGCCGCCTGCTCTACGAACGGCGATCCTGGGACCGGGCGCGCGCGATGATGCAGCGCTTCCTGGATGCGGCGCCGGAGACGACCGAGGGTGCGCTGGGCGATCTTCGGCTCGCCGCACAACAGGTCGTGAATATCGCCGGCGAGCGCCTTGCCGAGAGGGAGGAGAAGTGAGCCTCGAACGCTTCCTCTGCCCGGCTGAAGCGGTCGTCGGTTCGACCGTGCGACTCGAAGGCGGTGAGGCCCATCACATGACGCGGGTCATGCGCAAGAAGGCGGGCGAGGAGGTCACGATCTTCGATGGTCGCGGCCGGGAGGCCAGGGCCGGGATCGGGGCGCTCGATCGCGACGGCGTCGATCTCGAGGTGTTCGAGTTCGTCCAAATCGATCGCGCCCCCGCGATCCGGAACGCGATCGACGTGGCCCTCCCGCGCGGCGGCGAGGCTCAGGACCTCGTGCGTCGCGCGGTCGAGTGCGGCGCGGCCGCGCTACGGCCTCTCCTCTGCGAGCGCTCCGTGCATCGCGCCGACAGGAAGGACCCGGAGAAGCGGCGCGAGCGCTTCGAGAAGGCCGCCCTCGCCGCCCTGAAGCAGAGCGGTCGCAATCGCATGCCGCAGCTCGACGAGCCGATCGCGCTCGACGAAGTCGAACTCGAGGACGGCGAACGGGGCTTCTACGGCTCGACCCGGGGCGGTCTCTCGCCCCGCGCCGTCGAGAGCGAGGGCCTGCCCCGGCGCGTGCGTCTCGTCGTCGGGCCGGAGGGCGGCCTGAGCGAAGGCGAGGAAGAGCTTCTCCGCGCGCGCGGCTTCGAAGCCCTGTCGCTGGGCGAGGGAGTCCTCCGGGTCGAGACGGCGGTCGTGGCCCTGATCTCCTGGTTCGCCTCGGCGCGCGCCGACGAGATCGACCCGGCCTGAAGGCTCCAGGGCTTGCCTCGATCGCTCCGGACGGGCATTCTCGGCTCATGCCCGTGCGATTCTCGGTGGAGCAGGGCGGCGTCACCCGCACCTATGACCTGAAGCGCAGCGTCGTCACCTTCGGACGCTCCCGCGCCTGCACGGTCACGCTCGACGATCCCGCGCTCTCGCGCAGCCACTGCCAGATCGAGACCGAGGGCGAAACCGCCTACCTCCGCGATCTGAACTCGCGCAACGGCACTCTCGTCGCCGGCGAACGAGTGCAGCGTGTGCGACTTCACGAGGGCGACCAGTTCCGGATCGGGACCTGCACGATCACCTTCCTCGGCCAGATCGAGTCGGCGGGTCTGACGACGGCCGCACCGTCCACCGCGCGCTTCACCGCCCGGCTCTTTGATCGCGAGGCGCGCACGCGAGGGCCCGACGCCCCCCGGCGCGACGAGGAGTTCCGCCGCATGGAGCGCCTGCTCGAGCTGAACCGGCGCATCGCGGCCGAGATCGAACCGGAGCGCGTGCTGGTCGCCATCCTCGACTCGGCCCTCGAGTTCGTCGATGCCGAACGCGGCTTCCTGATGACCGTCGAAGGCGATCGGCTCTACATCCCGGTGGCGCGCGACTTCTGGCACAAGGACATCCCCGCGCCGGCCTTCGAGATCAGCCGGAACATCGCCCTCGAGACCATCCGTCGCGGTGCCGGCCTGGTCACCGACGACGCCAGCGAGGACGTGCGCTTCGAGGAGAACGTCTCGGTCGCGAACCTCAAGATCCGCTCGGTGCTCTGCGTGCCGCTGAAGGACAAGGACCGGGTGATCGGGGCCATCTACCTCGACAACCGCTTCACCCGCGGCAGCTTCGGCGAGAAGGACATCCGCTCGATCGAGGCCTTCGCCGATCAGGCGGCGATCTCGCTGATCAACAGCGGCATCATCGAGAAGGAGCGCGAGGTCTCGCGCCACTGGCGGGAGAAGGCGAGGCGCAGCGTGATCGAACTCGAGACTATCCGCGCCCAGATGACCCAGCTCGAGCGTTCCGAGGGCCTGCAGGGCAACTACGCCGGCCTGATCGGTCGCTCCGAACCGATGATGGCGGTCCTGCAACTGGTCGATCGCGTCGCCGACAGCGACCTGGCCGTGCTCCTGCGCGGCGAGAGCGGCACGGGCAAGGAACTC
>JBFIHP010000669.1:0-2579 GCA_041601735.1 Planctomycetota bacterium
CGCGGCAGCTCGTCTTCGACCTCGGGGTCGTGCTCGCGGCCGGACCCGGGCCGGTCACCGGCGCCCTGATCGAGGTGGACCTCGAACCCGACGGGACGGAGACCGAGCTCGAGATGCGGTTGCACCTCGCCGAGGGCCAGCCCCTGGCCGATCTCTATCGCGAGGCGATGACCGCGATGCTCGGTCGCCTGCCGCTGGCGCTCGAAGGCTTCGTCGATCGTTTCGTCGAGCGGGTCTCCCGCTTCCCGCGCTACCGATCCCGATTCGGCGGCCTCTGGCCGGATCTCTCGGACGCCGAGGGCCGCATCGACGGCAAGCTCGAGCTCGGTCTGCTCAGCGAGACGGAGGCCGCGCTCTTCCGCGCCTGGTGCCGCCAGGGCTATCTCCACCTTCCGGGCGCCGTCGCCGAGGACGACATCCGCCGCTTCGAGACCGATCTGGAGGAGCTCTGGGCCGAGCCGGATCCGGAGATCAGGGTCGAGTGCTGCCGCGACGGCCAGTTCGGCTTCGAGGCCATGTCCCGCGATCATCGGGCCATGCCCCACAAGGTCCTCGACATCCACGGCCGCTCGGCATCGGCCCGCGACCTGATCTTCTCCGCTCCCATCCTGGATTTCGTCGAGAAGCTCTTCGAGCGGCCCGCGCTGGCCTTCCAGAGCCTGCTCTTCGAGCGCGGCACGGGCCAGTCGATGCACCAGGACACCGCCTTCGTCGGCCTCAGTTCGCCCATGGAGTTCGTCGGCGTCTGGATCGCGCTCGAGGACATCCGGCCCGGCTCGGGTGAACTCTGCTACTACGAGGGCAGCCACGAGATCGACGAGTATCTCTGGCTCGGTCGCTCCAAGGTGAAACCCTACGGCTACATGGACGAGGACGAGTTCTTCCGCTGGGTGATCGAGCGCTCCGAGGAGCGCGGTCTCGAGAAGCGGCGCTTCCTCGCACGACGGGGCGATGCCCTGATCTGGCACGCCGACCTCGTCCACGGCGGCAGCCCGGACCCGGACCCCGCGCTCACGCGCCGCAGCCTCGTGAGCCACCTCTGCCCGGTCGACGTCGATCCGGAGTACATGGTGAGGGACCCCGATCATCGCCGCCGGCGCCACGGCGAGCGGGGCTACTGGTCGCAGATGAACCGCGGCTGACCACCCTCCGGGCGCCGGGTTCTCCTCCCATCTCCTCTCCAGCGTCCCCCTGGGGCCCGGTCCGGCGCGCCGGAGCCGCCCGACCGGGTCCCGGCGGTGACCGAGGACCCTTCCGGCGAGGGGGCTTGCGACACTTTGTCGCCTTGAGAACCGCTTGACAGGGAAAGAGGATGCGTCGCCGGCTCGGGGTCGTTCCCCGGGCCTCGCAATTCCCGTGTCCACCCCGAGCCTGTCGGCGTCCATACCGACGGGCCGGGCGACCGTTTGGAAGGGTTCGATGAACGGCCTGATCTTCCCCGAATGGACGAACAAGCTCCGCGGCCTCCTGGGCCCGGCCCTGCTCCTGGGCCCGGTCTACGTGGTCTTCCTGTTCGCCTACGGCGCCTCCCCTGAGACGACCGACGTCGGTTACCAGCCGACCCAACCCATCCCCTTCTCCCACGCGCAGCACGCGGGCGACCTCAAGATCGATTGCCGCTACTGCCACAACACGGTCGAGAACGAGGAGCACGCGGCCGTTCCGCCCAGCGCGACCTGCATGAACTGCCACGCGACGATCCAGAAGGACAGCGGCAAGCTGACGGTCCTGCGCGAGAGCGTGGCCTCCGGCGATCCGATCCCCTGGCGTCGCGTCCACGACCTGCCCGATTACGTCTACTTCAATCACGCGGCCCACATCGGCGCCGGCGTCGGCTGCGTGAGCTGTCACGGTCGCATCGACCAGATGGACGTCGTCTATCAGGCCGAATCGCTGAGCATGGGCTGGTGCCTCGACTGTCACCGCGAGCCCGAGAAGCACCTCCGCCCGAAGGACAAGGTCACCGACATGACCTGGGTCCCGCTCGAGGACCAGGAGACCATGGGCCGCCGCCTCGCCGAAATGCACGGCATCAATCCCTCGCAGGACTGCTCCACATGTCATCGCTGAAGACCGACGACGCCCGCTACTGGCGGAGCCTCGACGAACTGGCCCGCAACGACTACTTCCGTCGTCAGCTCGAGGCCGAGTTCCCCGGCCAGGAGAGCGACGAGGACGAGCCGACCTCGGTCAGCCGTCGGCGTTTCCTCCAGCTGCTCGGCGCCAGCGCCGCGCTCGCGGGCATGACGGCCTGCCGCTGGGAGGACGAGAAGATCCTCCCCTACGCGGCGCGGCCCGACGGCACCGAGCCGGGCGCCCCGCGCTACTTCGCCACCATGATGGAGCTGGACGGCGTCGCCCAGCCCCTGCTGGTGACGAGCCGCGACGGCCGGCCGAACAAGATCGAGGGCAATCCCGATCATCCCTCGGTGCGCGGCAGCTCGACCAGCTTCGCCCAGGCCCTCATGCTCGGCCTCTGCGATCCCGACCGGGCCCGCAAGATCGTCCGTCGCGAGTCCGCCGGGACGACCAGTCCCGACTGGGCGGCCTTCCGCGCCTTCCTCGACGAGCGGATCGAG
>JBFIHP010000670.1:0-2574 GCA_041601735.1 Planctomycetota bacterium
GACCTCGCGCAGGGCGAGGCCGCGGGCGGCGATGGCGGCGTCGGCGAGATCCCCGCGCCGGAACACCTCGAGTAGCGGGGCCACGACTTCAGGCCCGCCGCGGGCCCCCAGGAGACGAAGGGCCTTGCGGCGGAGCGCCGGGATCTGCGTCGCCGCGCCGATGGCGAGAACGAGCTCCGAGTCGATCGGCCCCTCCGCATGCAGCGCGAGATCCAGCGCGATCGACCGCCGCCAGGGCGAGTCGGAGCGCAGGCCGGCGCCGGCGAGGGTCTCGAGACCGGCGACCGCGCCCCGCCGGAGCCCCTGGCGAGCCCGGGAGAGGCGACGCAGCTCGCCCTCCCCCGCCTCCGGGGCGCCGAGCTCGCCGCCGTCCAGGTCGTAGCGGGACGCGACGGCGAGCAGGGCATCGACGAGTGCCGAGGATCCCATCGCCCCCGAGCGCTCGAGCGCCGCGGCGAAGCTCGCGGGCGCCGGCGCGTTCAGCGCGAAACCGATCAGCTCGAGCATCGCGTGGATCTCGGCTTCGGGCCGGTCGGCGAGCAGGGTCTCGAGGCGGGTCAGGACCTCGCCGTCGGGAAACTCGACGAAGAAGCCGAGCAGGCGGAGCTCGTCCTCGAGCGCCAGGCCCTTCAGCCACTCGTAGGCGCTGAGCACGCCACCGATGCCGCCGGCCCGGGCGGTCTCGTCGATCAGGCCGAGGAAGTCGGGCATGGTCTCGAAGATGGTGTCGCCCTCGCCGCCGAAGCGCCGCCGGGCCACGAGCTCGGCGTAGAGGCGGCGCGCGTCCTCCGATCGCTCGACCGAGAGGTCGCGGGTCTCGCCCGGATCGGCCGCGAGGTCGTAGAGCAAGAGGCGACGCGAGCGCTCGTCGGCGATCAGCTTGAGCTCCGGGCCGATCAAGGCCGCCCGGGTGTTGGCGCGGTTCAGCAGCACCGGCGGATTCTCGACCAGCACCGAGTCCGGGCGCTCCGGATCGTCGAGCCCGACCAGGACGGGCAGGAGCGAGCGACCGGCGTAGACCGCGTCGTCGAGGGGAAGATCGAAGATCTGGTGCAGGGTCGGGGGCAGATCGACGAGCGACACGGGCTGTGCGTGACTCCCCGCGGGGATGCCCCGCCCGCGCCAGATCATGGGCACGTGGACCGATTCTTCGAAGACCTGCGTGCTGTGCCGGTAGGCCCCGTGCTCGCCGAATTCCTCGCCGTGATCGGCGCTGATGACGAGCCAGAAGTCGTCGAGACCGGCGCTCCGGAAACGCTCGAGGAGCGCGGCGACGAAGGCGTCGCACTCGCGCACCTCGGCCGCGAAGCGCTCGAAGTCGGAGCCTCCGGCCTGGAACTCCTCGGCGGCGCCGTCGTAGGGATGATGCGGGAGCATCAGGTGGAGATAGGAGAACCAGCGCCCTTCGCGGCGCGGGCGGATGCGTTCGAATGACTCGTCGATGCCGAGATCGTCCCAGGGATGGAGACTCGAGGTCTCGAAGCCGAGATCGTGACGCTGGAAGAGATCGCCGCCGATGGTGAGCATGCCGCGCGGATAGCAGCCGCGGGTCTCGACGCCTGCCGACCGCAGGCGATCGGTGATGAGCGGGCAGCCGTCGAAGCCGCCGCGGTAGCTCAAAAACTGCGAGGGGTTCCAGCCGGCGAGCATGGCGAAGACCGAGAACTGCGTCATCGGCGCCGGCGCATAGGCGCGGTGAAAGCGCATCCCCGCGGCCGCCATCACCTCGATGTTCGGCGCGACCGCGCGACCGCCCACCTCGCGACCGAGGAGATCGGCTCGCATGGCGTCGATGGTGATCAGGAGGACACCGCGCGGCGGGCCGCCCGCCGCCTCGAGGCGCGCGCGCGCGAGGCTCCCCAGCGGCGCCCCCAGCACCGGACGGTGGACGTAACCGGCGCCGGAGACCTCGAGCTCGGGCAGGAGCCGGCGACGCAGTTCGACGACGAGGGTCTCGGCCAGGCTCGACGAGCGGATCGCCCGCGCCGCCGCGGCGTCGTCGAGAAGCGCCACCGCCGCCCCGCCGCCGAGGATCATCGCCGCCGCGACGGACGCGAGGAGCGCGAGGCGCGGCGCGAGGCGCCGCGCCAGGGCGCGACCGAGCGCGAGCAAGGCGCCGAGCACCAGCAGGTTCGTCCAGAAACGCGGCTCCTGGTAGCGACCGCGCTGGAGGTTCGCCGCGACGAGGAAGACGAGCGGCGCGGCGAGGGCGACCAGCCCGAGGACGCGATTGCGACCGGGGCCGGGTCGCCTGCCGATCTCCACCAGCACGAGCGATCCGAGGCCGGCGAGCCCCGCGGCGATCGGGCCCCACCAGGCCGCGAGCGGCATCGCGGCCGCGCGCGGGCCGAAGGCGAGGCTACGCCCGAGACCGAAGGCGACGGCCGCGGCCAGAAGGGGTGTCGCGAGACGCAGCGGGAGGACGGACAGGACCGCGGCGGCCAGGAAGAGCGGCAGGAAGACCAGCCCGGCGGTCAGGTTGGCGGCAGACGGCGGTCCCTCGCCGCGGGAGAGGACGAGCGCGAGATCGAGCAGGAGCGCCAGGAATCCGCTGACGGCGGCGGACGCGACCCA
>JBFIHP010000671.1:0-2570 GCA_041601735.1 Planctomycetota bacterium
GCCGGGTCGCGGCGCAGGGGCAGGGCGAGATCATCAACGACGCGGTCAACGACCAGAAGTTGAACGCCAACATGTCGATCGTGATCTCGAACATCCGGGCCGCGATCTGCACGCCGATCATCTTCAACAACCGCTGCCTCGGGGCGATCTACGCCGATTATCCCGGTCGTGCCCGCCTCTACGGTCCGGCCGATCTCGACTTCCTCACCGCCTTCGCCAGCATCGCCGCCGTCTCGCTCGAGAACTCGCGGATGGTGCTCCAGCTGCGCAATCAGGCACGGATCAACCGCGACCTCGAGGTCGCCGCCGAGATCCAGAAGGGGCTCCTTCCGAACGAGCTGAAGGAGTTCCCGGGGATCGCGATCGACTGGGCCTACTGGCCCTCGTTGACCGTGGGCGGCGACTTCTTCGACGTGATCGAGCTCGAGGACGGGCGAATCGCCGCGCTGCTCGGTGACGTCTCCGGCAAGTCGGTGCCGGCGGCCCTGTACATGGCCAGGACCCTGAGCATCCTGCGCGCCACGATCGGCGCCACGCCCGCTCCGGGCCAGGCCATGACGCGGACGAACACCCTCCTGGGCGAGACCGACGGCCGGGTCCTGTTCGCGACCGCCTTCATCATGATCATCGACCAGGACCGGCGCCGGATCGAATGGACGAGCGCGGGCCACAACCCGGTGCTGATCCGCGATCCCGACGGCGGGACCATCCGCCGGCTCGATGCCGAGTCGCCGCCGCTCGGCGTGCTGCCCGGAGTCGAGTTCGAAACCTACGTCACCGAGGTGAAACCGGGCGCCTTCATCTCGGTCTATACCGACGGCATGCCGGAGGCCCGCGATCGCGCCGGGCGGGAGTACGGTCTGGCCCAGGTCGAGGAACTCATCCACAAGCACCACGCGGACGCGCCGACCGTCGCGACGCAGGCGATGCTGAGCTCCATCCAGAAGCACATCGTGGACTCGTCGTACATCCGGGACGACGTCTGCATCCTGAATCTCCGCATCCTCTGAGCCCCGCTCCGTCCCGAGCCCGGCCGCTCCGAGTTCCGGCCGGCCGCCGCGACTCACCTGAATCGATCGCGGGGTCAACTCGCAGGCCCCGATCGGCCGATCATGGATCGAGACGAGGCCGGCACGCGGTGCATGTTCATGCTGCGCGGCCGTGGATCGGGAGCGCCATGGACATCCATCTCAAGCACGAGGTCGACCGCGTCCTTTCCCTGGGCGGCGAAGGGGGAGCGAACCAGGCCAACGAACTCCTGGTCGACTATCTCGCGGCGAGCGGTTTCGTCGGTTCGGAGGCCCTGGAGGCCGCGATGCGGCGCTTCCCGCGCCACGCCTTCCTCCCCGGCATCGACCTGCACCGGGTCTACCAGGATCGCGCCGTCGCGACCTCGCTCAGCGACGACGGCTGGTTCGATTCGAGCTGCTCCACTCCTTCGATCGTGAGCCTCATGATCGATGCTCTCGCCCCCGAAGCCGGCTCTCGCGTGCTCGAGGTCGGAGCCGGGACGGGCTGGACGGCGGCGCTCCTGGCCGAGATGGCTCCCGACGTCCAGGTCACGACCCTCGAGATCCTGCCCGAGCTCGCCGCCGAGACCGGAAAGCGACTCGACGAGCTCGTTCCCGGCCGCGTCGAACTGCGCTGCGTCGACGGGTCGGAGGGCAGCGCCGGCCCCGGCCCCTACGATCGCATCATCTTCGCCTGCGGCGCCGCCACCATCCCCGGCGAGATCGTCGATCTCCTCGTCGACGGCGGACGCCTGGTGATTCCCATCGGCCACTTCATCCACGTGTTCGACAAGATCGAGGGACGACTCGAGGGGCGTCCCATCGCGATCGCGACATTCGTCGCCTTTCGCGACGGCGTCCCGGCCGAACGCTGGCAGGTCGTGGGGCGTAGAGGCATCCTGATTCCCGAGGCTCTGGCCGATCGAGCCGCGGAACTCGAACCCGAAGCGGCCGAGGTCGTCGCCACGCTCGATCTCGATTCCCGCCAGATCGAGAGCTTCTTCTTCTGGTTGTCCCTGCGTGAACCGGACGCCCTGTTCCTGGTGGCGGGGCGTGATGGCGGCTGGGGCTTCGGTCTGATCGACCAGGAGCGCGGCTCCGCAGCCGCGTTGTTCTGTCCCGGCGACTTCACCTTCCGCCACTACCGGGGGCGTTGCGAGGAGGCGAGCATCGCCGTCTGGGGCGAGGGCGAGGCCGGGGCCCGCCTGCTCGCGGTCGGCGAAGAGGTCGCGCGCCTCGGTTGGCCGCGACTGGAAGAGCTCCACGAGGTCATCGACGGCGACCGCCCGGACGCCCTGATCGAGGCCCGTCTGGGCGACCGCCGCTGGTCGATCGGCACCGCCGCGGAACCCGTCTCCTGAGCATTCAGGCCGGAGCGCCCTCGTCGAATTCTCCGAAGGCGTCGCCCTGGGCGAGCAGCCCGAACAGGCCGCCGCTGTGCAGGAAGAGCACGCGCTCGCCCGGAGCGATCCGACCGCGCTCGATCTGACCGCGGAGTCCCTGCCAGGCCTTCATCGTGTAGACCGGATCGAGGACGAGTCCCTCCAGACGCGCGAGAGC
>JBFIHP010000672.1:0-2568 GCA_041601735.1 Planctomycetota bacterium
GGCCTCGCGCAGCGGATCGACATGGTCTTCTTCATCTTGGGCTACGCCGTCCTGCTGCCCGGGCTCGTCCTGACCATCCTCGATCCCGCCCGCTGGTGGGCGCTCCTGCCCGGTCTCGCCTGCCTCGGCCTCGCGGTCGCGGCGATCAGCTACAACGACATCGTGCTGAAGGGGAAGACCATCCCGCAGTACTTCCAGGGCTTCCCCGTCCTCCTGGCTTACTACCACGTCCGCCTGTGGAATTACGTCGCCGAGTCTCTCCGCCTGCGCCTCACCAGACACGATCTCTCGAAGGTCGATCTCGCCGCCGAGGCGAGAGTTTGGAAGGAAGGCCGGCCGACCTGAGGCGCGCGTTTCGGCCGATCAGCGCCGCTCGGCGGCCAGGCGTCGCCGGACCAGCTCGCTCAGGCGTACGCGTTCGGCTGCATCCGACGGCGGGGCGAGGAAGGTCGTGACGATCTCGCGGGCGATGCGGTTGAGCGCGAGGTCGGCCTGGTTGATCGGCTGATCGCGGCGCGCGGCGTCGAGCCGCTCCTTCAGACGGAGCAGCTTCTCCCTGGCATCGAGGTCGGTCGCGATCGCGAACATCCGGAGCGCCCAGCAGAAGTGCCGGACCTGATCGCCGTCGTCGCGGAGTTCCGCGCGGAAGCCGCGGTCGCCGCAGCGGCCGGGGCGGTGGTGAGGCGAGCCGGAAGGGGTGACGCCGTCGGCGGCCCGCTCGGTGAAGACGAGGATCAGGTCGCCGCTCAGGGTGTCGAGGAGCGCTCGCGCTTCCTCGCGGTCGGCGTGGCAGCGCTCGGCGAAGGCGATGACGGCCTCGAGGACGTCGATGTCGCTCGTGCCGGGCGTCGCGGCGAGGCGGTCGGCGAGGATGGCGAGGAGCCTGAGACGGGCTTCGGGATCCGCGGCCCGGCCGAGGAGCCGCGCGAGCGCGGGAGACTCGGTGACCAGGAGATCGACGAAGGCCGGCGGCTCGAGCAGGCCGAGGCCGGCCTCGAGGATCGGCGAGGCGATGGCAACGATCGCCCGGTCATTCGCGGCCGCCTCCGCTCGCGCGGCTTCGCCGGCGAGGAGGTCGCGGGACGCGCGCAGCCAGGGGAGCAGCAGCGCCCGGACCTCGGCCTGGAGCGCCTCGCGAGCCGGCGCGGTCGCGGCCCAGGGATCCGGTCCGGTGGTGCCGTCCGGTGCCGTGGAGGGGCGGCTCTCCGCCCTCGTCGTCGCCTCGCGGCTTCTACGACGCGCGTTCTCGATCGACTCCAGGATCTCGGCGCGATCGCTCCTGAGACCCTCGATGGCCGCCGCCGTCTTCTCGCTCAGCTGCCGATGCGAGTCCAAGAGGCGGGCGGGTTCAGGCTCCTGTCCTGCGACGACCGAGGCGACGAGCACGAGAACGAAGGCGATCGAGGAGCTGCTCGGCATGGTCAGGCCGGCGCTCCTGACCGCTTCTCCTTCTCGCCCCAGTAGTGGAAGACGCCGAGGGTCATGCCGAGGCCGCGCCAGAAGGCGCGGAGGAAGCTCATCCAGGCGAAGGCGAGGTGGCGCTTCTTGCCGGTGCGCTTGACGATCCTCGCCGTCATCGGGGCCTGCATGAGCAGGAGCAGGAGGAAGAGGAAGCCCGAGGAGACCCGGAAGAAGCTGAGCGGGACGAAGGGGATGCCGAGGAAGCCGAAGGGCAGGGAGGCGAGGCAGAGCATCGCGAGCGGCGGCTGGGCGTGGTCGAGAAAGCTCGAGTAGCTGTCGCCCTTGCCGTGGCCGCGGTGTTCGAGGTGGAGGTAGACCCGCCAGAAGCCCTGCTGGCGCTGCACGCGGAGGTACTTCAGCCAGTCGGTCTCGTGGTGATGCGCGACCCGGGACCGGATGTCGAAGTGGAGCTTCAGGCCGAGCCCCGTGACCCGGAAGGAGAACTCGGCGTCCTGGGCCTTCAGATAGCGCTCGTCGAAGCCGTCGAGCTTCTCCATGACTGCGCGACGGTAGAGCACGTTGAAGGTGGCGAGGAAGTCGACCTCGGTCTTCATCGCGAGGTGGCGCTCGACGATCTCCTCGTGGATGAGCGAGGCGAGCAGGCTCTCGGGAAGGGCGTTGTCGTAGCTGCCCGAGACGCCGCCGACCGCCGGGTCGTCGAGGTGGGGGAGGAGGATCGCGAGGGCGTCCGGCCGCGCGACGGTGTCGGAGTCGATGAACCAGACCAGCTCGCCCCGGGCCATGCGCCAGCCGAGGTTGCGGGCCGCTCCGGGGCCCTTGCCCTCGCCCTTCACGTAGGTGATCGGGCGGCTCCGCGCGATCTCGGCCGTGCGGTCGGTCGAGCCGTCGTTCACCACGATCACTTCGAAGTCCGGGTAGTCGAGCTTCGAGAGACCCTCCATCGTGTCGCGAATCGTCGGCTCGCCGTTCAAGCTACACACGACCACCGACACGCGCGGCCAACGCGCGTCGCGGGCAAAGGGGACCTCGGCATAGGCCTCCCGCACGGCGTCGAGCGCCGGCTTGGGCGTGCGATCGCGGCGCGTCAGTCCGAAGTCCCAGTCGTCGATGTCGAGTCCGCCACAGTACCACTCGTCCGTCCACGCA
>JBFIHP010000673.1:0-2565 GCA_041601735.1 Planctomycetota bacterium
GCGGTCGTCCTCGTCGGGCGCGGCGTCCTCCCTCCTTGCGGCCTCGTCGGCTGCGTCTCGACGCACAGTCGAGTCGGCCGCGTCTTGACGCGCGGCCTCGTCGGCCGCGCGGTGCGGCGCGGTCTCGTCTTCCGCGCCTCCGGTCATGACCTCGGCCTCGAGGGCCGGGGTCTCCGCCTCGTCGTCATCCTCGTATTCGACCTCGTCGTCCTCGATCTCGATGCCGAGGTACTCGGCCGCGAGATGACGGTAGTCACTCGCGCCGTTCGATTCGGGGTCGTACTCGAGGATCGTCTGGCCGAAGGAAGGGGCTTCGGCCAGCTTGACGTTCTGGCGGATTCTCGCTTCGAAGAGGAGATTCGGGAAGTGACGCTGGATGTCCTCGAGGACCTCCACCGCCAGTCGCGTGCGCGTGTCCATGCGGCAGGCGACGATCCCGCGGATCTGCAGCCGCGGGTTGATGCGCTTCTGGACGATGCCGACGACCTCCATCAGCTTGCTCATGCCCTGCAGCGCGAAGAACTCGGTCTGCATCGGCACGACGATCTCGTCGGCCGCGGCCAGCGCGTTCACGCTGAGTAACCCGAGCGAGGGGGCGCAATCGAGCAGGACGTAGTCGAAGAAGACGCCCTGGTGGCCCTTCTCCGCCAGCTCCTCGAGCTTCTCCTTCAGGATCGTCTCGCGGCCCACGGCCGAGACCATCTCGACCTCGGCGCCCGAGAGATCGATGTTCGAAGGGGCGCAGAAGAGCCGGGGCATGCCGGTGGGCTGGATGATCGAGGTGAGGGAGACGTCGTCGATGAGGACGTCGTACATGGACTTCTCGAGCCCGTAGATGTCGATGCCGAGGTGGGTCGAGCCGTTGCCCTGCGGATCGATGTCCAGCACGAGCACGGTCCGGCCCAGCTCGGAGAGCGCGGCTCCGAAGTTGACGGCCGTCGTGGTCTTGCCGACGCCGCCCTTCTGGTTGGAGATGGCGATCACCTTCATCGTGTGCATCCTCGGGCTCGATTATCGAGGCCGGGGGAGACAGGCCCTCGGGTCGGCCCGTCCGATCGTGGTTTTCTCCACCGCCGACGATAGGATGCCCCCCCGACGCCGCCGGCCGGCGGCCCCGAAACGCGCCCCGGAGATGCGCCCCATGACCGATCCGACCCGCAAGTCCGTCCTCCTCCTCTCCGGAGGCCTCGACTCGACCGTGGCCTCCTTCGTCGCCGCCGAGGTCGCCAAGCCCCTGGTGGCGCTCGGTTTCGACTACGGCCAGAAGGCCCGGCGACGGGAGCTCGCGGCCGGCTACGCCCTGGCGACCCGGCTCGGTTGCGAGCACCGGACGGTCTTTCTGCCCTTCTTCCGCGAGTTCGCCCGCGGGGCCCTGACCGAAAACGACCTGGCGATCCCCGAGCCCGAGACCGCCGACCTCGACGACCTCGAGAAGGGGCGGGCGAGCGCGGCCGCCGTCTGGGTGCCGAACCGCAACGGCATCTTCATCGCCATCGGCGCCGCCTGGGCCGAACGCCTCGGCGCCGATGTCCTGGTCGTCGGTTTCAATGCCGAGGAAGCACGAACCTTCCCGGACAACAGCGCGGACTTCGTGCGCAGTCAGAACGAGGCCCTGAAGTGGTCGACGGCCAACGGCGTCCAGGTGCTCGCCCCGACCATCGACTGGAGCAAGGCCGACATCGTGCGCCGCGCCCGGGAACTGGACCTGCCTCTCGAACTGGCCTGGTCCTGCTACGAGGGTGACGACGAACCCTGCGGTCGTTGCGAGAGCTGCAAGAGATTCGATCGCGCGGTGGTCGCCGCCGATGCCGGCGACTGGCTCGCCGAGAGACGCAAGAGGATGAAGAGACGATGATGAAGACGCTTCGGTCGATCGCCCCGCGGCTGGCCCTCCTTCTCCTGCTGACGCTGGTGACGGTGCTCGGCGCCTGCCAGTCGGCGCCGCTGCGCAATCCCCGTGAGGACTACTCCGCCGCCGAGGACTACAAGAACCGCGGCGTCGCGGACGTCGTGGTCCTGCCGATCCAGGCGAGCACTCCGCGCCGTTCGGGGGAGAGCGATCGCGAGCAGCTCCCGGCCGCGGAGATGCGCCAGATGGTGCGGACCTACCTCATCCAGCAGAAGGACTACGCGGCGCCGAAGTCGGCCTGGATCGACGGTCGTCGCGAGCGCAGCGAGGGCTTCGACACCGACGCCGTCATGTCGGTCACGGTCGATCAGTGGGACACCTCGTCGCTCGAGCGCCGCGGCGTGATCTACGTCAGCGCGCTCTTCGAGCTGAAGACCGAGGCCGGAGAGGAACTCTGGCGCTACCGCTGCGACGACATGCAGGTCGCGGTCGCCGGTCCCTTCGGCGCCGAGCGCACGGCGGAGAACGTTCGCGAGGGCGCGCGCATCCTCACCGAGACCGCGCTGTCGCGGATGCCGCGCAAGTAGCGACTCGAGCCGAATCCTGGAGCGTCGCAGGAGCCCCGCAGGTGCGCCGCTCTGACAGAGCGGCATTCAGCTCCTTGCCGAGCGGTATCCTCTTCCCGCATCGCGGCTCGAATGCCGGCCTGTCGGGCC
>JBFIHP010000674.1:0-2562 GCA_041601735.1 Planctomycetota bacterium
CGACCGTCGAGCGCCATCGCGCGGAAGTCGGTCGAGAAGCGATCGACCACGGCCGGGAGGATCAGCTTGCCGTCGAGCACGACCGTGCGCGGCGGCTTGAGGTTCAGGCGGGTGACGTATTCGAGGTCCTGCCCGAGGGTCTCGCCCTCGTAGGCGAAGGGCATGAGCGGCGCCGCGCCGCGGCTGCCGTCGTTCAGGGCGAAGTGCGTCCGGGCGTCGAGAAAGTGCGGGCGGAGCATCCCGTCGCGGATCTCGTTCAGCGAGACCGCCCGGCCCATGAGCTTCGCGACCGGGCGCGACCCGTGCTCGGGGATGTCGTGGACGAAGTGAATGCGCCCCTCGTACTTCATCACGAGGCGCAGGGCGGCCGCGTTGTGCAGGTTGATGAGGACGGCCTGCAACTCGGCGGGCTTCAGGCTGCCGATGTCCGCGGCCTCGATCGTCGCGATGTAGAGGTCGAGGTCCTTCGCCTTCTTCGCGAGGCCCGGGTAATCCACCAGGCCCTGCTCATCGACGTGGGCCGCAAGCAGGGTCGTGAAGGCCGTGTTGTCGAAGTCCTGGTCGCCCGACTCGATGCTCCGGGAGATGGCGGCACCGATCTCGCCGCCCAGGTCGCGGGCCTCGGGGGTGAAGTCCTCGCGGGTCAGGCAGGCGCGGATCGCGAGCGGGATACCGATCATGGCCACGGCGAAGACGATGAGGAGCTTCCAGGGGATCGGTTCGCGGACCGGGTCGCCCGTTTCGGTGACCGGCGCCTTGTACTCGGGATGCAGGACCGCGTCGATCTGGGCACCGACCAGCAGCACCAGACTCATCAGGTAGAACCAGAAGAGCGAGAGGATGACCGCGCCGAGCGAGCCGTAGAGCTTGTCGTAGTTGTTGACCTGGTCGAGGTAGAGCTTGAAGCCGTAGCTGACCGCGATCCAGCCGAGCACCGAGAAGAAGGTGCCGGGCGTGAAGATGCGGAAGCGCTTCTTCACCGCAGGGCAGAGCCAGTAGAGCCCGGCGTGCGCCACGAAGAGGAAGAAGACCGGCACGAGGTTGCGCAGGAGGGTGAAGAGGACCGCGCCGAACCAGCCGAGGCTCACCTGCGCGAGGACGAATCCCTCGATCTTCGGGCCGAGCAGGAGGATCAGGATGGCGAGGACCAGGAGCAGGCCGAGCAGCAGGGTCATCACCAGCGAGAGGCCGAAGAATCGGGCGTAGCGCCGGGGGTCGCGCAGGCCGAAGGCCTTGTTGAGCCCGCGGGTCGTCGAGCCCATCGCGCCCGAGCTCATCCAGAGGCAGACGAAGAGCGTGGCGCCGAGCAGGTTCGTCTTCCGGACCGTCGTCACCTCATAGATCGTGTCCTGGAGGAGCTGGACCACCTCGTCCGGCGCGATCTCCCGCAGCTGGGCCATCGCGGTCGCGAAGAGATCGGGGACGGGCAGGAAGGCGACGCCCGTGGTGAGGAGCAGGAAGAAGGGGAAGACCGCCATCATCGAGAAGTAGGCCATCTCGGCGGCGTGGTTGGTGAGGTCGTTCTTCATGACCTCGCGGATCACCTTGAATATCCAGCGAAAGGCCTTCATTCCGACTCGTTTCTCCGTCGTGCCAGACCGACCTCGTCGAGGCGAGCATCGAGGGCCGCGAGGGCGGCCCGGCGCAGCTCGGTCATCGAGCCCGGGGCGCTGAAGGGTCGAGCGCAGTGAGGACAGGCCTCGAAGGGAGCCGCCTCGCCGCGGTCGGCCGTGGACCACTCGGTATACGAGACGGTAAAGAGAGCCTTCCGACAAGTCTGGCAATAAGGCCCGGAAAGCTCGCTGCCCGCGCCCAGGAGTGCGGCGTCGCTGAACTGGAAGACCAGACCGCCGACGAGCGCCGAGACGGGCCTGGCCTGACCGGGCCCTCGGCGGGCGTCAACCAGCGCGGCGCGCAGTGCGTCGTCGTCCCGCGGTCGGATCTCGAAGGCGGCTTCGGGCATGGGCTCATTCTGTCCTCGTGCCGCCCGCTTGCAAGTTCGCCGTCGGAGCCGGCGCTCCAGGAGCGCCGGCCAGACAGGCCGGCAACGGACAGCCGACGGCCATCGGATCCACTCGCGCTTCGATGGCCGCTCCATAAGAGCGGCGCTCCTGGCGTGAGAGGAGCGCCGGCCAGACAGGCCGGCATCGAGCGGCCGACGTAGTTCGATTCCTGTCGCGCTTCGATGGCCGCTCTGTCGGAGCGGCGCTCCTAACGGGCGGCGGCGCGGCCGGCGACGGTGCCGGTGGAGAAGGCGGACTGGAAGTTGAAGCCGCCGATGGGGCCGTCGAGGTCGAGGATCTCGCCGGCGACGAAGAGTCCCGGGTGCTTCCTGCACTCCATCGTCGTGGGCTCGACCTCGTCGAGGGCGAGGCCGCCGGCGGTGACCTCGGCCTTGTCCCAGCCCTCGTCGCCGTCGATCTCGAGGATCATCCGCTTGAAGGCGGTGACGAGGGCGCGCCGTTCCTCTCGCCGGAGCTCCGAACTCAGGCGCTCCGGAGGCAAGCCGGCCGCGTGCAGGAAGCCCGCGACGAGGCGGCGGGGGAAGCCGCCGGGGATCAG
>JBFIHP010000675.1:0-2557 GCA_041601735.1 Planctomycetota bacterium
AAGGTCTCGATCGCGGCGCCCTCCGGGCCCGCGCGCAGGTGGTCCATGGCCTCGTAGACCCGGACGGGCCGGTGCTTGCCCTTCACCCGGATGACATCCACCTCGCGCAGCAGATGGTCGTCATCGAGGGCTTCGGCGGTGAATTCGCTCACCAGGATGCCGACGCCATAGACCTTCGTGGCGCTCTCGAGACGTGCCGCGATGTTCACGTGATCCCCGATCGCGGTGTAGTCGAGACGCTTCGACGAGCCGATGTTGCCGGCGACCACCTCGCCGGTGCAGATCCCGACCCCGATCTCGATCGGGACCTGGCCGCGACCGAGCCTGAGCTCGTTCAACCTGCCGAGGGCGGCCATCATCTCGTTGGCGCAGAGAAGCGCCCGATCGGCATCGCCCGCGTTCTCGAAGGGCGCACCGAAGAGCGCCATGATCGCGTCGCCGATGTACTTGTCGAGGATGCCGCCGCGGCGGTGGACGATCTCGACCATGACCTCGAAGTACTCGTTGAGCATCGACACGGTCTCGCGGGCGCCGAGTTCCTCGGAGATCGAGGTGAAGCCGCGGATGTCGGAGAAGAGCACCGAGACCTTCTGGCTCCGTCCGGTGAGGGCCTCGGCGCCGGACTCGAGCACCTGGTCGGCGACCTCCTTGCTCATGTAGCGGGCCATCGTCGCCTTGAGTTTCTTCTCGCCCGAGAGGTCCTCGAAGGCGAGGAGGAAGCCGATCGACTCGTCGTTGCCGTCAAGAAGCTGGCTGGCCCTCAGGTTGACCGAAGAGGTCTCGCCGGCGCCGCCGTACTCGACGTCGAGCACGAGATCGGGCTCGCGGGTCCTGGCCACGCGCTCGACGCTCGTGACGACCCAGGCGTTCGCATCGCCGAAGAAGTCCGCCGCCTGCGTGCCGATCATGTCTCTCTCGGTGGCGCGGAGGATGCGGCAACAGGCGGCGTTGACGGTGACGATCCGCATGTCGCGATCGAGCGTCATGATGCCGTCGCTCGTGCTCCGCAGGATGGCGTCGCTGTAGTGCTTCATCTCGAGGATGCTCTCGAAGAGCCGGGCGTTCTCGAGCGAGGCCGAGATCTGGGCGGCGAAGGAACGGAAGCGGGCCTCGTCCGTCGCCGAGAAGTCGCCGTCATGCTTGTTGAGCACCTGAGCCACGCCGATGCGCGTGCCGCGCTTGTGGACGATCGGAATGCAGAGGATGTTCCGGGTCCGGTAGCCCGTCGCGCGGTCCACCTCGGCATTGAAGCGCGGGTCGTCGTAGGCGTTCCTGATGTTCGCGGACATGCCCGACTGGAAGACGTGTCCCGCGACGCCGGCGTCGGCCGGAAACCGGATCTCGCGGGTCGCGAGCCCTTCGGCGAAGCGTGACCAGAGCTCGTCGCTGCCTTCGTCGTAGAGGAAGAGCGAGCTGCGCTCGGCGCCGAGGAGTTCGCTGGCCGCGTTCATGATACGCGCGATCAGAACGTCGAGATCGAGGACGCCGGCGAGTTCGTGCGTGATTGCGTGGATGCGAAGCTCGTCACGGAGCTCCGCCGTCATGTGATTGAAGCCCCGGTAGAGGTCGGCGTACTCGTCGGTGCCGGCCACGCGCAGGACGACGTCGAGGCGACCCTCCTGGACCTTGCGCATGGCGGCGCCGAGATCGGCCGCCCCCTGCGTGGCATCGACCGAGAGGAGGTAGGCGATGACCAGCACGAGCGTGATCGTGATCGCGACCAGGCCGAGTGCCCAGCCGAGGACGGGCATGAGATCCTGAAGGCTCGGGTCGATGCCGCGTTCGCGGAGCAGGAGTGCCGACTTGTAGACGAGCGACCAGGCCAGGAAGGCCAGCGGCAGGGCGCTCATGAAGACCGAGAGGTAGAAGAGCTTGGTCTTGAGTTTGATCGACCGGACCTCGGAACGCCAGGCCTCCGGGAGTTCACAGCCTATGTTCCAGAGCCGCTCCACCACCGGCACCATCTGCTTCGAGAGCGCGAAGTACTCGTAGACCGCGTGGGCGGGGGAGGCGAGGAAAACGATCGACGAGGCGAGGAAGAGCCCCTGCCAGAGCAGGAAGCCGGCATCGAAGGCGAGGTTCGAGACGATGAGGACGATCACGACGACGAGGGAGGCGAGCGGCCCGTGGAGGAAGTTGATGCGCAGGAAGGTGATGAGAGGCAGGTTCAGCGCGCGCACCATGCCCGCGGCGTGAATGGTCTCGTCCGGCATCGCGCCGCGATCGAGCTGTTCGAGCGCGAGTTTCAGCGGGCGATACTGCCGGCGGATGACGAAGAGGTCCGGCACGACGTAGGCGGGAACCCCGATCGCTACGCCGCCGAGCAGCAGCAGCCACTGCCTGCCGCTGAACTCCAGGCCGCAGAAGACCAGGAAGAGCGTGATGAGTACCGCGACGAGCGAGGCCTGGACGTAGAGCAGGATCAGGCGGCGGTGGACCTCGCGGGCACTGGGTCCGAGGCCGGGGTCGATGACGCCGGTGCGGCTCAGCTGCTCCGTGGTGCGGAGCGCCCCCGTGCTCAGTTCGTCTGGCGAATCGTCCAGTTGTCGGCCGGCCA
>JBFIHP010000676.1:0-2553 GCA_041601735.1 Planctomycetota bacterium
CATGCCGGCGCCGCCGAAGGTCCAGGGCGACTCGCGCTTGTAGTCCTCGAAGAGCGAGACCTGATCGGGATTGAGGATCGACTTGACGTCGCCGTCGATCGTCTCCTGCATCTTGGTGAAGTTCTCGCGCATCGACTGGAAGTCGAACTGCACCTCGCCGCCGCTCTCCCGCATCGCGCGCATCTCCTGGAACATCTTGTTCCTCTGCTCGTCGATGCCGTCCAGCACGGCCATGATCCGGGCGGGCTGGTCGCCGACCAGGCGGAGCTTCTCGGTCAGGGTCTTCTCGAGCTCGACGCGACGGGCGGCGTCACGCTCGCGACGGCGCTCCTCCGCGCGCTGCTGGCGCTCGCGCTGCTCCTCGTCCTCCAGCCGCTGGATGGTGGCGCCGACGATCTCCCGCATCCGGCTGTCGAGGGGCAACTTGATGTCGTCGGGATTGACGCCGGCGAGCGGGTCGCTCTTGACCATGCCGTCGATCTTGGCGAGTAGCTCGGCCTGGCGGGCCTGGAGATCCTGAAGCTCCTTCTCGAGAGGGCCGAGGAGCAAGCGCTGGTCACCGAAGTCGTCCATCAGCGCGGCCTCGCGCTTCTCGGCGAATTCGTGATCGACGAGGCGCTGGATGTCCTTCTTGGCGAAGCTCATGCCCTCGCCGAGGGAGTCCGTCTCGTCGCCTTCCGCCGAGAAGTGGTGCAGGAAGGTGGAGAGACTGAGAGAGATCACGAAGATCAGGGCGTAGATCAGAATCGGCTTCATGGCTTCCTGGCTCCGCTTCATGGGCGGCAATGCGGGCACTGTCTGCGCCCGGTGGCAACGGGGGCTGGCCCCGCCTCGAATGCGAATCTCGTTCGGGGACGGCACGAGGGCCCGAACCCGCTGGCGTTCAACACCGTAGACGGCCGGGCGTTGCGCGCAAAGACGGACGGGAGGACGATTTGATCGCCCCCGAAGGGCAAGAACCGCTCAGTTGAAGTCCGAGCGCTCCGCCATCCGGACCTCGAGGGTCAGCGAATCGTGACGACGCTGCACGATCACCGGCACGAGGTCGCCGCGCTTGTAACCGGCGATCCGGGCGATGGCCTCGCCCCGGGAGGCGACCGGGCTGCCCCCGATCGACAGGATCACGTCACCCCGGCGGATGCCGCCCCGCCAGGCCGGCATCCCGCGCTCGACGAAGTCCACGAGGACGCCGTCCTCGACCCGCATCCGGGTCTTGGAGTCCTCGGTCATGTTCTCGAGACCGACCCCGAGGAAACCGACGGGACGCTCGCCGCGGCCCTCGCCCGAGGCCAGGAGGGCGTAGCTCTCGCGCAGGAGCGCGGGCGGCAAGAGGAAGGCCCCGTAGGGCGAAGAGGACCAGCGCCGATCGCTCTCCTGGAGCCGGTGCTGGACCACCATCCCGACGAGCTCGCCCTCCAGCCCCACCACGGGCGCGCCGCGGTCGGCGCGGAAGAGGCGGAGATCGACCTGGATCACATGGGGATAGAAGACCTCGTCGGTCATGATCAGCGGCGGCACCCTCTTCACCGCGGCCACGACCCCGCCCGTCATCCAGTCGCCGCGCAGGGCGAGCGCGATGTCGCCGCGGTGCAGCTCGCGTTCGACGGCGAGATCGAAGTGGGCGCGCTCCGCGCCCGCGGGCAGACGCAGCAGAGCCACGCCGTTGGTCAGGTCGGCCGCCACGAACTCGAGGAGCATCTCCTGCTCGGCCAGGAAGCCCGCGATCATGTCGCCGGGGCTGAAGTCCTTCAGGAAGCGGGCGGGAGCCAGCACGTCGCCGCCCCTGGACACCACGATGCCCGAGAAGCGGTCGCGGCCGCGCAGCAGCTCGACCTGGCGCGCCGCCAGGTGATCGCGCTGTTCGGCGCAGTGAGAGCTGAAGTAGCCGGTCCGGCTACGGCTGCCGCGCGCGCCCTGATCGGCGCCGGGGGCGCGAATGCGCGCGGCACGGCGGTCGAAACGCTCACCCGCCAGGAGGCGTTCCTCGTCCTCGAGGTACTCCGAGACCCGCACCGAGAAGGCACCGCGCTCGTTGCGCGTCACCGCCGCGTTCACGGCGACCAGGCGACCTTCCAGGTCGTAGAGGCCGCCGCCGCTCGAACCGGGCGAAAGCGGCGTGTCCGAGACGATGGCGCTGTTGAAGACCTTGTCGCGATCGGCGCGGATGACGCCGTCGACCCGGCTCACGAGCCCGATCGAGATGGTCGGCTGGAAATCGTCGAAGGCCGAGACCGGATGCCCCGCCGCCACGACCCACTGTCGCGGGCGCAGGGCGTCGGAATCGCCGAGTTCGACCGGCTCGAGGCCCTCCGCGTCGATGTCGAGGAGCGCCAGATCGCCGGCGCCGTTGATCCCGAGGACGCGCGCCGCATAGCGCCGGCCGTCGCTGAGCGTCACGGTGACCGAGGTCGAGCCCTCGATCACGTGCGCGCTGGTCAGGATGCGGCCCTCGGCGTCGATGATGGTCCCGGAGCCCATGCCGCCCCGGGTATCGACCCGGACCGTGGCGGCCGCGATCCGGTCCACGGTCTTCCGCAGCTGCTGCTGGAGCTC
>JBFIHP010000677.1:0-2547 GCA_041601735.1 Planctomycetota bacterium
ACCCGCCCGAGCGGCTGCGCCGCAACCGCTTCCGGCCCGACTGGCTGGCCCTGGTCAAGAAGAAGTGAGCGCGCGACGGGCCGGCTCGAGGATCGAGGGTTCGGCGCGAACGGAACCGCGGGACGTCCGGTAGCGCGACTCCTCGGTCGGCCGGGCCTGCAGAGGGCTCCCGGTCTCCGGCCCGCGGCCCGAACTCGAGTCGAGTACGATGGGGCTGCAATCTCCGCCCAGGCCCTTGCTCGAGACCGCCGGGGTCCGAAGGGAAGGGTCAGCGACGATCGCCGCGCTCCCGCGCCACATCCTCGATGACCTCGATGACCGGGAGGATGTAGGCATCCGCCGCGCAGTCCGCGAGGACCCGGAGGCTGCAGTCACCCGCTTCATCCTGACGACAGGTCGGGCAGAGATCCGACCGGAGCTTCTCGAGATAGGCTCCGACGTCCTCCCCCACCCCGACCCGGACGACGGCGGTCACCATCTCCTCGACGTGGGAGACGAGCGCGCAGAGGTCCTCGGCCGGGCGACGGCAGGAGCCGTCGTCACGGCTGTCGTGACAGATCGAGCAGATGCGCTGCCGGATGGCTTCGCGGTAGGGTTCCAGGTTGATGGTTCCGCTCATGAGCGTGAGGCAGCAAAACCGGGACCGAGGAGCAAAAGGGGCGGATAAGCCGGTTTCATGCCCCGACCGCGGCACCCGATCGGGTCCAGATCCCCATCCCCCTGGGTGAGAGGGCCCGTCCGGCCCCCCGGAGGCGACGGTCTCCCCGACCCTAAACCCCTGCCGGGGCCGTGACATCGAGTCATGGCGATCCCGCGCTTTCCGGATCGATCGGTTCGGAAACCCTCAACTTCGCCGCGGCGCCGGGCCGAAGACGTGATCGAGGAAATATGCACTCGGAATCGCCAGGGGGATGGCTTCCATGTTCGACATCAGATCTGCGGCGCGCGGCAACACGATTGCGGCGGCGCTCCTGTTTGCCCTGCTCACGCTTCTCGGCGCCTGCGGCGGCGGTCAGGGTTCGAGCCGGCCTTACTCGGTGCTCGGCGCGGGAGTCCCCGCAAGCGCGACGAATCCACAGGACTACGTCAACATCGCCGGTCAGAATGCGGTCACCATCGCCGTCGAGGTCGATCTCAACGCGCGGTCCAGCGATCAGCTGACCGTCTTCCTCACCGACTCGGGCGGCACCACGATCGCCGTCACCGGAGCCTCGGTCGACGGCCCCGGGACCGCCGACATCGGCCCCGTCGATCTCGGCACTCTCCTCGACGGCCCCCTCGATCTCCTGGTCCGGGTGGTCACCCAGGAAGGCGAGCCCCTCGGCTCGGCCGATCAGGGCACGGTCCAGAAGGACACGCTCCCGCCGGCTCCCGCGGACTCCGTGACGATCATGGACACGATGAGCGCTCCTCTCGGCACGATCTCCTCCCCCAACGTGACCAACGTCATGGGCGAGGCGAGCCGCGGTGGCGGGTTCCCTCAGGGCGAGACCGTCACGCTCTGCTACTCCGACGGGATGACGACGATCTGCAGTCCGCCGGTGGTCTCGCCGGGCGGCCCCGCCGGCCTGGTGCTGCCGCCGGTCGATCTGAGCCCCCTTCTGGACGGCCTGATCACGGTCACGGCAAGGATCGAAGACCCGGCCGGAAACCTGACCGCGACCATGCTGGCGACGCCGACCAAGGACACCTTCGTCGCGGCGCCGATCTCGGCGCTGATCCCGGCCGCGACCGACAACCCGAGTTCGACCGTCACCTTCGCCACCGCCGGCTCGACCCAGGTGCAGATCGAACTTCCGACCGCCGTCGAGCTCGGCGACACGCTGACCGTCATCATCACCGATTCACTCGGCGGGACGGTCTCGACCTCCCTCCCCGCCCTGGCGGGCGGCGGCACGCAGATGGTCGGCGGCCTCGATCTCGGCAGCCTCGTCGACGGGCCGCTGTCGATCATGGTGCGGAACACCGACCCCCACGGCAACCAGATCGACTTCATCGGAACCGTCGCGACCAAGGACACCCTCGTCGGTTCGCCGACCCGGCTCGACGTCATGGCCGGCGCGACCAACGCCCTCGACGTCATCAACGCGAGCAACGTCGCCGCAACCGAGATCGAGATCGATCTCGATGCCGACGTGGCGATGGGCGATCTGATTCGCCTCGAACTGGAGGACTCGGGCGGCTTCATCCTCCAGTACACCATCACGGCCGACGCCGGTCCGGGTTCGCAGACACTCGGCCCCTTCGACACCTCGGCCCTGGCCGACGGGACGATCCAGCTCTCGGCCACGATCGAAGACGACGTCACCAATCGATCGCCGGTCTGCACCGGCACGGCTCTCAAGGACACGGTGGCGCCGGCGGCGCCGACCTCCGTCCTCGTTCCGGCCGGTACGATGAATCCCATGAGCTTCGTCAACGCCGCGACCCGTCCCGCGGCCCTGATCGAGACCATGCTGCCCGCGGGCACGCCCCCCGGGCTCACGGTCGAGATCGTCGTCACCGGTCCCGGCGGCAGCGTCACGGGCACCTCGACGGCCTCCGGGC
>JBFIHP010000678.1:0-2546 GCA_041601735.1 Planctomycetota bacterium
CTTCGCCGAGCTGGGCGCGCGCATCACCGACATGCAGGCGGTCGAGGATGCCACGGAGGCGCTCGCCTTCGACCTGATCGACCTCTCCGACGCGCTGCGTCGTCGCCGGCTCGATCTTGCCGCAGGCTGGTTTCGCGCGGACTTCCGGGCGAGCCCCCTCTTCGTCGCCGCGGGCGAGGCCCGCGATGCCGGGCTCGGCGCAAGGATCGAGGTCGCGACCGCGCCGCCTTCCTCGCCGAGCTGGGCGAGGCGCTGGGCGACTTCGAATCGCTCGAGCAGGTCCTCTTCAAGCCGAAGGGCGCCGAGTTCGCCGCTTCGGGCGAGCGCGGTCTGGTCGATCTCCTGATCTACCTGGTCGGCGAGACCCGCGGCGGCTCCCGCGCCGAGTTCTCGGTCCGCGGCGAGGCCGAGGTGAGGCGCGGAGCCGAGGGCTTCCAGCTCGCCGGCTGGCGCCTCGGGAAGGGGCATCGATTGACGGCCGACCGCCCCCTCTTCTCCGAGGTCGCCCTGCCCGCCGGAATCGCGCGCGTCCTGCCGCGGCTCGGCGAGGAGGGCAACCGGCGCTTCTACTGGCGCGGCGCGGCCGTGGCCGACGTGGACGGCGACGGAGCGCCCGACATCTTCTGCTCCGACCATGACCGCAACCAGCTCTACCTGAACGAGGGCGGCAGCTTCGTCGAGCGCTCGACCGAGCTCGGCCTCGACGCCCTGCCGGTCGGCGCCACCTCGCCGCTCTTCTTCGATCACGACGGCGACGGCGACCTCGATCTCTTCTGCGCCTTCGTCGGCTGGATCGAGGACGGCGCGCCCGGCGGGCACTCTCTGCGCTACTTCGCGCGCGAGGGCGATCGCTTCATCGATCGCAGCCGCGAGGTCGGCCTCGACGAGATCCGCGTGCCGGCCTTCGGCGCCGCCGCTGCCGACTTCGACGGCGACGGGAAGCTCGACCTCTTCGTATCGGTCTACGAGCGCCTCGACGCACTCTATCCCGACTCCTGGTTCGACGCCGCGAACGGCCGCCCGAACCTCCTCCTCATGAATCGCGACGGACGCTTCGTAGACGAGGCGACGGAGCGGGGAATGACGGCGACCCGCTGGACCTTCGCCGCGGCCGCCGCCGACTTCGACGAGGACGGCGATCAGGACATCTACGTCGCCAACGACTACGGCCCGAACGAGCTCCTGATCAACGACGGAAAGGGACGCTTCCGCGACGAGGCCGAGGCCCGCGGCGTCCGCGACGTCGGCAACGGCATGGGCGCGGCCTGGGCCGATCTCGATCAGGACGGTCGGCTCGATCTCTACGTCTCGAACATGAGCTCGTCGGCCGGCAACCGCATCCTGAAGCGCCTGGGCGGCGAGGGCTCGGAGGTCGGCGCCACCCTGCTGAAGCTCGCGGCCGGCAACTCCATCTTCTTCCAGCGCGAGGGCGGCTCCTTCGAGGCGCAGCCGGCCGCGAAGGGCGGGCTCGGCGCTTCCTGGGCCTGGTCGCCGGCCCTCCTCGACATCGACCTCGACGGCCTCCTCGACGTCTACGTCGCCAACGGCTTCATCTCGGGCGAGTCCGCCAAGGACACCTGAAGTATCTACTGGCGCCACGTCGTGGCGTCGACCCTGGCGAGCTGCGCCGACGAGGGCGGCCGAACGATGAAGGAGAAGGGCGCGATCGCGGAGGAGAAGGTCGGCAGCGCGCGCTACCAGAACGACCACATGGACATGATCTTCGGCGACGGCCTGTCGTTCTCGGGCTTCGAGCGCAACAAGGTCTTCGTCGGCAGCGGCGGCGGGAGCTTCAGCGATCTGTCGGCCGTCTCGGGCGCCGACTCCGATCTCGACTGCCGCGCCGCCTGCGTCGGCGACTTCGACCAGGACGGCGACCCCGACCTCTTCGTCACCAGCATCCAGCGCGACGGCCACCTGCTCTACCGCAACGACCTCGATCGCGGCGACCGCGCGCTGATCGTCGAGCTGCGCGCGACGACGGGCCACGCCTCGGCGACCGGCGCGATCGTGCGCGTCGCCGCCGATCGACGACTTCAGGCCCAGGTGATGAGCTGCGGCTCCGGTTTCGAATCGCAGCACGAGGCCGCGCTCTTCTTCAGCTTCGGCGCCGCCGATCGCGCCAAGCTCGAGGTCTTCTGGCCGGGCGGCCGGCGCGAGAACTTCGAGATCGCACGATCGGCCGAGGGGCCGACCCGCGTCCTCCTGATCGAGGGGCAGTCGAAGCCGATCGCGCGGATTCTCGCCGCGTCTCGCCTGCCCGATCCGCGGCCGGTCGGCCTGCGCATCCCGCTGGGTGCGACCCTGCCCGAACTCCAGGGCCGCGATCGCGCGGACGCGATCCTCGCCCTCTCGCCGCGGCACGAGAGTGGGAGCCTGATCGCGCTCTGATCCACCACCTGCAAGAGCTGCATCGCGGAGCTGCCCGAACTGGCGCGGCGCGACGCCGAGAGCCCGGGCCGCATCCTGCTGCTCAACCTCGACCCCGACGCCATGGCCGCGCGGATGACCGAGCTGCTCCTGGCCCGCGCACCGAAGGTCGAGGC
>JBFIHP010000679.1:0-2543 GCA_041601735.1 Planctomycetota bacterium
CCGGCGAAACTCGCGGATGCGCTTGCGGGCCCGCTTGACGATGGCCTCGGGCACCAGGTTGATCTCGAGCTGCACCGAGCTGTCACGGGGCCGCGACTCGTGGATGATCGCCGCGCAGAGCATCGCGGTCTGGGTGGCGTCGAGATCCTCGAAGCAGCCGTCCCAGAAGAGCTCGGTCAGCTGGATCTCGAAGCCGTTGATCTTGGTGCAGAAGCTGCCCTTGCCGGTGAGCTCGTGGCCCTCGAGGTAGCCGCGGTCGGCGAGGACGTTCAGCTTGTTCTCGAGGTCGCGCAGGGGTTTCTTGGCCGAGCCGGACTGGAAGGCCATGAAGCTCCTGCGGACGGCGTCGGGGACCTTCTCACCGAGCAGCTTCACCAGGTTCAGGGTCGTCGAGTAGCCGAGCGAGAACTGACTCGTGACGGCGCCGGGTTTCTTGAAGATCGTCTCCTGGATCTGCTTGGCGTCGTCTCTCGGGTCGAGGATGCCGACCACGTCGCCCTCGGGGTCGATGCCCTGGCGTCCCGCCCGGCCGGCCATCTGCTGGTAGTCGAGCGGGGTCAGCGGCACCATCTCCACGCCGTTGTACTTGCTCAGCGAGTCGAAGACGACGCAGCGCGCCGGCATGTTGACCCCGAGCGCGAATGTCTCGGTGGCGAAGAGGAGCTTCACGAGGCCGGTGCTGAACAGACGCTCGATGATGTCCTTGAAGATCGGCAGCACACCGGCGTGGTGGTAGAGGATGCCGCTCGAGACGGCCTCGCGCAGCGAAGCGCAGGCCGGGTGCTCGCCGGCCTCGTAGCGTTCGACCAGCTCGTCGAAGAGCTGGGTGACCCTGCGTCTCTCCTCCTTGCTCAGGAGCTTCAACTTGCGCTGATAACGGCGCGCCAGCGATTCGCATTTCTTGCGGCTGAAGGCGAAGTAGAGGATGGGGTAGCGGTTCTCCTTGACCAGGCGTCGCAGCACGTCGCTGCCCTGGCGCGGGGGCTGGCCCTTCGCCCCCCTGGGACCGCGATCGTCTCGCCTGCCGCGACCGTCGCGGCCCCGGCCGCGATCCCGATCGCGCCGGCCCTTGCTCGGCGGTGGGAGCTTCTCCTTGGCCTCGGCCAGGCGCTTTTTCAATTCGCGCGGTTCGAAGAGCCCGCTGTCGGGGAGGTAGAGCCAGCGATGCAGGGGCACCGGGCGCTCGTCGGTGTGGACCAGCTTCACGGGAACCTCGCGGACCTGCTCCATCCAGGCGCGGATCTGCTCGAGGTTGCCGATCGTGGCGGAGAGGGCGATGAAACGGACATTCTCCGGGGCGAAGATGATGCTCTCCTCCCAGACGCTGCCGCGGTCCGGATCGCCCAGGTAGTGGACCTCGTCGAAGATGAGCCAGTCGATGCCGTGCAGCCGGCTCGAATCCTCGAAGATCGTGTTCCGGAAGATCTCGGTCGTCATCACCAGGATGGCGGCATCGCCGTTGATGGTGACGTCGCCGGTCATGATCCCGACCTTGTCGCCGTAGCGCTCCTTGAAGTCGCGGTACTTCTGGTTCGAGAGGGCCTTGATCGGCGAGGTGTAGAGAACCCGGCGGCCGCGCTCGAGGCTCTGCTCGATGGCGTACTCGGCGATGATCGTCTTGCCGGCGCCGGTGGGGGCCGACACGATGACCGAGTCGCCGGCCTGCACGGACCGGACGGCCTCGGCCTGGAAGGGGTAGAGCTCGAGGCCTCGGTACTTCATGGCTGCAATCTGTGCTGAAGTGCCCGATTCATCAAGACTTGGGGCGGTTTCACCGGGCCCGGCGGCCCTTGGGGGCGCCCCGGGGCCTTTGGTAGATTCCGGCCCTGTAAGCAGCGAGGACAGCGACATGGCCGGCCATTCTCATTCCGCGAACATCAAGCATCGCAAGGATGCGATGGACAAGAAGCGGTCGAAGATCTTCTCGAAGATCGCCCGCAAGCTCATCGTCGAGTCGCGTCTGGGCGGGCCCGACCCCGCCACGAATGCGAGCCTCCGCCTGATCGTGGACATGGCCCGGGCGGCGAACATGCCCAAGGACGTGATCCAGCGCAACATCGACAAGGGCGCGGGCGTCGGCGCCGATGCCGCCAACTTCGAGGAGCTGGCCTACGAGGGCTATGGCCCCGGCGGGATCGCGGTCATGATCGAATGCCTCACCGACAACCGGCACCGCACGGCCCCCGAGATCAAGAAGATCTTCGACCGGGCCGGCAGCAACCTCGGCGAGCCGGGCTGTGTCGGCTACATGTTCGATCTCAAGTCGATCTTCCTGGCCGATCCCAAGGGGAAGAGCGAAGACGAGGTCATGGAGCTCGTCATGGAGGCCGAGGCCGAGGACATGGAGCTCGACGGCGATCGCTACGTGATCACCGCGGCGGCGAACAGGTACTCCGACGTCAAGGAGGCCCTCGAGACGGCCGGGCTCGAACTCGAGGTCGCCGAGATCCGTCGCATCGCCTCGACCGAGGTCGAAGTCACGGACCTCGAGCAGGCCGAGAAGCTGAAGCGCCTGGTGGACAACCTCGAGGACAACGACGACG
>JBFIHP010000680.1:0-2541 GCA_041601735.1 Planctomycetota bacterium
CCGTGCCCTCATTCGTTGCGCCGCCGCACTTCACGAGCGCGAGCGCAGCGAGGAGGGCCTCGAACTCCTCGCCCTCGTCCCTGCTTCGAGCGGTCAGTCGAGCGACGCCCAGTACTGGCGCGGCATCCTCGCCGGGGCGAGTGGCCGCAGCGACGAGGCCATAGTGGCGCTTCGAGGAGCGCTCGAGGCCGGCGACGACCCGCGGCGGCGCTATCGGCTCGCCGACGCGCTCATGCGCGCGGGTCGCCTGAAGGAGGCCGTCACCGAATTCCAGGCCGTGATCGCCGCGCGCGACGTCGAACGCACGCTGCGCGACGAATCGCGCTTCGCTCTGGGCTTCTGCCTCGACTCGCTCGGCGACCGCGCGGCCGCGGCCGCGGTCTTCGCGAAGCTGGACGAGAAGGAGGTGGCCGGCGACCTGCGTCTCGAGGCCGTATTCGCCCGGGCCGAGAGTCTCTTTGACGTCGAAGAACACGCTGAGGCCCTGCCGCTCTACGCGCGGGTCGCGCGCTCCGAGCGGGTCGATCTGCGTCGTCCCGCGCGTTACAAGCTGGCCTTCTGCCTGGAGCGTCTGGGCCGCAAGGACGAGGCCCTCGATCTCTTCGGCAAACTCGCGGCCGTTCGGCCGACCGACGAACTCAGCCATGACTGCGCGTTGATGAAGGCCCGGCTGCTCTCCGAGCTGGGTCGCGACGGCGAGGCCGCGACCGCCTACGGCGCCGCCGCCGCGGTGGCTGCCGATCCGGAGGCCGCGGCCAGCGCCGGACTCGCGAGAGCGGCCCTGCTCCGTCGCGAGGGCTCGCTCGAGAAGGCCGCCCGGGCCTATCGCGAGCTGCTGGACGCAGCGGGCGAGAGCGGGGCCCTGGCCCTCTTCGGTCTCGCGGCCTGCTGCGCCGAGTCGGGCGACGAGGCCGCGGCCTGCGAGCACTGGGAGCGATTCCTGGAGCGCCACGGCGATCACCGGCTCGCGCCCGAGGCCCGGCTCGGCCTCGCCTGGGCGCGACGGAGTCTGGGCCGTGAAGAGGCGGCGCTCGAACTCCTCACCCGGCCCTTCTCGGTAGTCGATCTCGAGGCCGAGCGGCTCTTCCTCGCCGGCGAGCTGCTGCGCTCGCTCGGTCGCGACGCCGATGCGCTCGAGGTCCTCAGGGCCTGCGCTCGCGCGAGACCGGACGGTCCGCGCGCGCCGGCGAGCCTGCTCGCAGCCGGCATCCTGGGGCGTTCGACCGGCGACCTGACGGGGGCGGCCCGCGACCTCGATTCACTGATCGGTCGCGACGAGGCTGGTCCGGAACTCGTTCCGGCGCTCTACGAACGTGCCCTGGTCGCTCTGGCTCAGGACGAGGCCGGCAGGGCGCAGGGGCTCTTCCGCAGACTCGAGGAGGATCATGCCGCGAGCCCCCAGGGGCGCGATGCGATCTTCCGCCTGGCCGAAATGGACTATGCGAGGGCCGAGCACGAGCCGGCCCTCGCGCGCTATGAGGCCCTTCTCGCGCGTGACGACATCGAGGACGATCTCGAAGGTCGCTGCGCCTTCAAGCGCGCCTTCTCGCTCGAGAAGATCGGGCGACTGCCGGAGGCCCTGGAGGGTTTCTCCGCGATCGGGCGGGCCGGCGCCGACTTCGCGCAGGAAGCCTCCTTCCAGGCCGGCGACCTCGCCCTGCGCCAGGGCGAAGCCGAGGCGGCGCTCGAGCACTTCGAACGGGCCTTTTCGCTCGATTCGAAGGCCGAACTCGGGCTTGCCGCCGGCCGCCGCGCCCTGGCGGTGCTCGGGAGGCTCGGCAGGCATGCCGACGTCGTCCGGCGCTCGGGCGGGCGCATCGACCTCGAGGCGCGCGATGCCTGGTCGATTCAGGCCATGGTCGCATACGCCGACGCCCGGTTGGAACTCGGAGAGACCCGTTCGGCCCGTCGCGTCCACGAGATCGTCGCCGATCACGGCGGCGCAGACGACGCCGCGCGCGCCCGCTGGATGATGGGGAAAAGCCTCACTCTCGAAGGACGGAAGGACGAGGCCGTCGAGGCCTATCTCGCGGTGACGATCTTCCATGACGTTCCGGTCTGGTCCGCGCGGGCCCTGCTCGCAGCGGCCGAGATCCTCAGCGACGGCGGCGAGTACAAGAAAGCGCGCGCCCTGCTCGATGACCTCCTACGTGATCACCCCGATGAAGATGCGGCCGCGAAGGCCCGCGAGCTGGCGAAGCGCGTCGATGCGGAGATGGAGAAGAACCGATGATGAACAGGACCCTTCGTTTCACGGCCGCGGCCATCTTCGTTGTCCTCTTCGCGCCGCGGCTCCCGGCCGCCGGCGAGGCGATGCAGGAGGTGGAGGACGTCCTCGACAAGGGCGGCGTCGTCCTCTGGATCATCGTCGGGCTCTCGGTCGTCGGGCTGGCGCTCGCGATGGAGCGCCTGCTCGCGACCCGTTGGGGTCGGCTGCAGCCGGCCCGCCTGCGCGGACTCCTCGAATCGGAGGACACGGAACTGGCCGGACTCGAGAGCGCGGTCCAGGAGGCGAACGCTCCGCTCGAGCGCATGATCCGC
>JBFIHP010000681.1:0-2539 GCA_041601735.1 Planctomycetota bacterium
CCATCTCGCGGGCGAGCGCGGCGAGCGAGTTCGAGACGGCGATCAGGCGGTCCGCCCGTCGGAGGCACTCGATCAGCTTGGGTCTCCGGCCGTCCGCGGCATAGGAGCCGAGGGTCCCGCGCAGGGTCACGCAGACCGGGAGATCGAGTTCGCGTCCGACCCTGACCGCGCCGTAACCGGTCGGATAGACGAAGTGCGCGTCGATGAGATCGAAGTCGGAGCGCCGCGGCCGCAGGAAACCCGAGAGTGCGCGCGCCAGAGCATCGCCGTCGCGCGACTTCAGGATGCCCGGCAGGTAGAAGAAGCGCCGATCGTGCACGCGAATGCCATCGACCGTCTCTTCACGCGGCGGTCGAACCACCAGTCCGGGGCGCACCAGACCGAGCAGCGGAAACCAGGGCCTGAGCCGCAGGGCCTCGACCGAGAGTTCCGGGGGCAGGCCGCGCAGACGCTCCTTGATGAAGACGCCCTGCCCGGGCGTCTCCGAGCCCGGGAAGATCGTGGTGGTGGAGAGAACCCTCATGACCGGACGGTAGCCGCCGCGAAGCGACGTCTCCAGGCCTCGAATGCGAGCATCAGCCAGAGCGGCCGGGACTGATCGCTGCGGCCGGCGACGTGATCGGCGAAGAGGCGCTCGACGACACCGCGATCGAGGATCTCGCCCAGGGCGCTGTCGCGAGCCAGCACGAGGTCGCGGAAGACCGGGGCGAGATCGCCGCGCAGCCAGCCGGCCAGCGGCGGCGCGAAGCCGCTCTTCGGAGCCTCGGAGATCTCCCGACCGACCCGATCGGCGGCGAGGCGGCGCAGCACGCGCTTGCCGGTCTTGCCCCTGATCTTCAGCTCCGGAGGGAGTCGGAAGGCCAGTTCGACGACCTCCTGATCGAGGAGCGGCGAGCGTACCTCCAGCGAATTCGCCATGCTCATGCGATCGACCTTCGCGAGGACTCCCTCGGCGAGGTAGGTCTTCAGGTCGGTGCGCAGGATGCGCGCGAGCAGGTCACGATCCTCGCCCTCTTCGAAGCGGGCGATGAATCCCTCGGAGGATCGATAGCCGCCGAGCGATCTGCGGAATTCGGGACGATAGAGCGCCGCCTTGGTCTCGGGCCGGAAGATCGACATGTCGAGGAAGTAGGCCTCGGCGGCGCTCAAGGACAGGTTGCGCAGGCCCCACTTCAGGCGGAAGCGCTTCGGCAGGCGATCGAACTTCGGATAGATCGCGGCGATCATCCCGATCAGCCGGCGCCCGGGAGCCCCCGGGAGGCGGCGCCGCCAGCGGTCGAGCAGGAGGTTCTGCGAGTAGCGCCAGGCGTAGCCGCCGAAGCTCTCGTCGCCTCCGTCGCCGGAGATCGCCACCTTGACGTCCTCACGCGCGAGCTCGGAGACGAGGTAGCTCGGCAGCGTGCTCGAGTCCCCGAGCGGCTCGTCGAGGTAGCCCGCGACCTTGTCGAAGAGCGCGACGACGTCGGCCGCGGCCGGGCGCGTCCGGTGCCGCGTGCCGAACTTCCGGGCCACGGCCTCGGCCAGGCGAACCTCGTCCGAATTGGCCGAATCGAAGGCGATCGTCCTCGTCTCGAGCGGTCCTTCGAGCTGGCCGGCGGCCGACGAGACGACGAGCGTCGAGTCGATGCCGGAGGACAGAAAGGCGCCCAGCGGAACGTCGGACCGCAGGCGCAGACGGGTCGCCTCGTCGAGGACCGAAGCAATCCGCTCCACGGCCTCGTCCTCGCCGATGGCGGGGTCGTGGCTCTCAGGCAGCTTCCAGTACTCGAGGAGGCGGTTGCGACCGTCCTTGCGGATCAGCATCGTCGCGGCCGGGAGCTTCGCCACCGCCCGGAAGATCGTCCGCGGGGCCGGGACGTACTGGAAGGTGAAGTAGTCCTCCACCGCCTCGACCGCGATCTCTCGCTCCAGATCCTCGATCTCGAGCAGGGCCTTCAACTCCGAGGCGAAGTAGAAGCGGTCGCCGACCTGCGCGTGGTAGATCGGCTTCTTGCCCAGCCGGTCGCGGACCAGAACGAGGCGCTTCTCCCTGGCGTCCCAGAGCGCGATCGCGAACATGCCGCGCAGATGATCGACGAAGGCGAGGCCGTATTCGTCGTAGAGGTGCGGAATGACCTCGATGTCGCTCTGCGTCCGGAAGCGATGGCCGCGCGCCTCGAGGTCGGCCCGGAGTTCGAGGTAGTTGTAGATCTCGCCGTTGACGACGACCTTGACCGAGCCGTCCTCGTTGCCCTGGGGCTGATCGCCGGTCGCGAGATCGATGATGGCGAGCCGTGAATGACCGAAGACGGCGCAGCCGAGGTCCTCCTGGTGATTCCCGTCAGGGCCGCGTCGCGAGAGCGCGACGCACATGCGTTCGACCTCGGCCAGGCTCTCCGCGGATCGAGTTGGTTCGGCGAGGACGCCGGCGATGCCGCACATTCAGACGCCCGCTCCGACCGGCTCCTCCTCGCGGGCGGCCGCGCGCCGCCGCTGCCAGAGCTCACGCTCCTGGCGCCTGTACAGCGCCGCGTGCTGACCGGCGATGATGCCGAGGGCG
>JBFIHP010000682.1:0-2537 GCA_041601735.1 Planctomycetota bacterium
CCTCGAGAAGGGGGTGCACCGGGCCGTGGTCGTGGACGACGAGAAGAAACCGATCGCGACGATCACCAGCATGGACTTCACGCGGCTGATCGCGACGACTCGAGAGGGACAGAAATGACCGTCTTCCTGCACACGGCCGCCGGCGCCGCCCTGGGCGCCGTCTCGGGCTTCAAACTCTGCGCCGGAATCGAGGGCTGTCCCTACATGACCGCGACCACGGTCTCGCTGCTCGCCGCGGCGATCGGCCTCGTCGGCCTCTGGCTCGGCACCGTCCGCAGCCGCGAGACGATCGAGGAAACCGAGGACTGAGTCCTCAGTCCACGACCTTCTCCCCCGTCGTCCGGGTCAGCTCGGCGTAGAGTTCGCTGAGCCGGCTCGTGACCGGCCCGCAGCGCCCCGTCCCGACCGTCCGTCCGTCCAGCTCGGTCACCGCCGCCAGCTCCCCCATCGTCCCCGTGCAGAACATCTCGTCCGCGGCGAGGAGTTCAGCCGGCGTGACCGCGCCGACCTCGGCGGTGATGCCCGCCCGCGCGGCCAGCTCGAGCACGGTCGCCCGGGTGATCCCCTCCGGGCAGGAGTCGGTGCGCGAGGTCCGGAGCCCTCCCCCGCTCACGATGAAGACGTGCGTCGCGTTGGTCTCGGCCAGGTTGCCCTCCAGGTCGAGCATCAGGGCGTCGTCGGCGCCCGCGGCGTTGGCCTCGATCTTGGCGAGGATCGAGTTGAGCAGGTTGTTCGAGTGGATCTTCTGATCGAGGCATTGCGGCGGGATGCGCCGGGTCCGCGCGGTGATCAGCCTCAGGCCGCCCTTGTCGTAGACCGGCGGCTTCCACTCGGCGAGCACGATCAGGGTCGGACCGCGATCGTTCAGCCGGGGATCCATGCCGCTCGTGTACTTCAGTCCGCGCGAGAGGGTCAGGCGGATGTGAACGCCGTCGCGCATGTGATTCGCGGCGAGGGTGGCGCGGATGGCCGAGATGATCGCCTCGTCTCGCGGGATCACCGCGAAGGACAGGGCCTCGGCCGAGGCGCGCAGGCGCGCGAGGTGCTCGCGGAGCTTGAAGATGCGGCCGTCGTATAGCCTGAGCCCCTCCCAGACGCCGTCGCCGCCCTGCACCAGGGAATCGAAGGGACTGACGCCGATCTCGTCGCGATGCCCGAGCTTGCCGTTGATCCAGACCTTCAGGTCGCGGTTGCGTTCGTCGAATCGTTGCAGCATCGGTCGCTCCGAGGATCAGGGCGTCAGGCGTTCGCGGTGCAGGCTGTCGTAGATCTCGCGGCAGCGCGCGAGCAGGTCGCGCTGGCGCTCGGGCACGCGGTCCGGCTTCGGTCGCCAGGGCGCGAAGCCGGTGCTCCTCTCGACCGAGTCGTACCAGTGCTTGGCCCAGACGCCGTCGCTCGCGCGCGGCCCCGCGGGCCAGGCCAGCATCGCCTCGTCGAAGGGGATGCCGAGGGCCGCGCAGAGCGCGCGCAGCATCGGCTCCGGCGCCTCGAGGACGTCGCGCGCATCGACGACGATCGGCGGCTCGCCCCGTCGATCGGCGAGGCGGCGGAAGAGCTCGAGCTGCTGCGGCAGGCCGGTCTCCTCGATCGAGGGTTCGGGCACGACCTTCATGAGCGAGGTCAGCATCTCCTCCGGATCGCGAATGAGAAAGGCGTTCGCGACCTCGTCGATCCAGTCGCGGCCCAGGTCCGGCAGGAGGTGATGGGCCATGTGCTTCTGATAGAAGACGGTCTTGCCGGCCGGCAAGGGCGCGAGCAGGGCCGCCGCCGCTCGCCGCCAGTCGGTCCCCTGGCTCCGCATCACCTCGTCGGCACCGGGATGCGCGGTGCCGGTGATCTTCAGCCAGTGGCCGTAGAAGGGCTCGTCCACCACGATCGCGTCGGGGCGATTCTCGAAGGACCTCATCAACGCGGTCGAGATGTTCCGCGGGCCCGACCACATCGCGACGCGCTTCACTTCGGCAGCCATGCGCCGATCCTGCCCGCGACGCGCAATGAGGTAAAGTCGATCTCGCCCGATCCCGGGGAATGGCCGTTACGCTCCCGCAAGGCCGACCGTCCAGGTGGGCATCCAGAGAAGGAGACTCCCATGTTCCGTGCCTGCATCCTCAGCCTCGTCCTGTCGGCCGGTCTGGCCGCCCAGGACGGCCTCGACCACGCCACCATCGACCTCCGCGGCCTGCGCGAGGCCCTGTTCCAGGACACCGAATTCCCCCTCGAGCTGCCCCTCCTCACGGCCTTCATCGACGGCATGGAGATCGCCTGCGACGACGGCGACGAATACGAGCCGCCCTTCGATGCGCTCGCCGAGCTGATCGGAGCCCTGGGCCTGATCGACGAGGAGAGCGACGAGGGCGTCTGGTGCAGTTCGGAGGGCACGCTCGAGGTCCGGGCCGGCCCGGCGAACATCGCCCGCGTCCGCGCCTTCATCGACGCCGTGTTCCGGCACTTCACGCGGGGCGCGACGCTCGAGCTCATCGAGATCGACGCCGCCGCACTGGGCGATCGCGCCTCGGCCCGGCTCGGCGCCGGCGAGG
>JBFIHP010000683.1:0-2534 GCA_041601735.1 Planctomycetota bacterium
CTCGGGGCGGTTCGCACCGGGAAGGCCGCGGGCATCGATGCCGATCCCGCGCTTCGGTCCCCAGACCACGATCACCATGCGCCTCGCGCGGCGACGGATCTCGAGGTTGACCGGCTTCTTGCCGCCGCTCGCGTCGCGCTGGGCCTGGAGATTCTCGAGGGTGCCGGGCTTGCCGTTCACCTTCACGATCACGTCGTGGGGCTTCAGGCCGGCCTCGTCGGCCGCGCCGCCCGGCGCCACCTTCTCGACCACGATCGCCTGGTCGGCGTCGATGCCGAGCTGGGCGGCGAGGGTCGCATCGACGGCCTTCAGCGAGATGCCGAACTTGACCTCCTCGTCCTGATCGGCCGTGGTCGAGAGCAGCCGCCAGGTCGGGCCTGCAGCGGTGGGCTTCTCCTCGGTGACGTCGTCGATGAAGATGATCGGGTCCTTCGCCGTCATCCCGGGGAGGGGCGGTTCCTGGTCGATCGGGCCGCCCCGGGCAAGGGCGCTCGCGGCGAGGACGAGGACGAGGGCGACCGGGCCGGGCAGGCCGCGGCTCGAGGTCATGCGGGCGATCATGGCGATTCTCCTGTGCTGACGCTGCGATCCCAGGGGTCGGATCGGGGATCTCGTTCGAGGCCCGAGGCTGCGCCGCCGCCGGCGTGGGGCCTGTCCTTCAACTTAGCAGGACCGGAGCGGGCCCGGTCGGTCGCCCTCCAGGCGAAATTCCTGGGCGGACGCTGCGCATTCGACCTTTCAACGTGGGATTCCTCCGCGGGAGCCGCATAATCCGGACCGGAATCCGCGGTCTTCGGTCGCGGCGGAGCGGCGGACGAGATCGAGGACCGGAATGCGAGGCGACCAGGCAGGGGATCGAGTGCTCGACTGCGACCTCTGCGGGGGCCTCCGCAGCGAGGCCCTGCTCGAGAAGAACGGCGCGAGTTACCGCCGCTGTCTCGATTGCGGGCTGGTCTTCAGCGATCTCTCGCCCCTGGCCTCGGCGGTCGCCAACGAGGACTTCTTCGCGGCCCAGGTCGCCCGCTACGCGGCTCGGTCTTATGCCCCCGAGAAGCAGCGGCTGTACTCGAGGCGCCTCGGACCCTTTGAGCCCTACCGCAAGCTGGGGAGGCTCCTCGACATCGGTGCCAACGTGGGGGGCTTCGTCCATCGCGCTCGCGAGGAGGGCTGGGAGGCCGTCGGCGTCGAGCCGGTCCGGGCCTGCGCCGACTGGGCCCGCCGCGAGAAGGGCCTCGATCTGAGGCCGACGACCCTCGAGGAGGCGGGATTCGCCGCGTCCTCCTTCGACGGGGTCTACTCCAACGCCGTCTTCGAGCACCTCCGGCGGCCGAGCCTTGTCTTCGCCGAGTTGGCAAGGGTTCTGCGTCCCGGCGGCCTCGTGGTCATCGACACGGTGAACTGGGAGTCCTACACTCGGGAGCGACTGGGACGGGATTGGAAGCTGGTCGATCCACGGGTCCATCTCTGCCTCTACGGTCCCGAGACCCTCGCGGCCTACTGCCGGAAGGCCGGCCTCGAGGTCCTCGGCATCAGGACCCACGGCGTCCGCTTCCTGCCCAATCACCTGCCGCGCCGCCGGGGGCTGGCGCGGCTGCTCGAGGAGATCCGCAAGTGCCCCCTGAGCGCCCTGGCCAAGATCCGGGGGAAGGGCGATCGCATCGGCGTTCGGGCCAGGAAGCCGGTTGAAACCGCGTCGGGCTCGGCCGCGTAGGTGCTGTTGAAGACGGGAGAACGAGCATCGGCAAGCCCATCGACAACCTGATCGATCGCTACGGCGATCGGGTCCTCGGCCTCATGCGGCGCATCCTCGTCAACGAGGAGGATGCGCAGGATGCGTCCCAGGAGGTCTGGTTCTCGCTCTGGCGTGCCGTCGGACGGATCGAGTGGACCCGCGACCCCTGGCCCTTCATCCGCAAGACCGCGGTGCGGAAGGCCATCGATCGCATCCGGACCGTGCGCCGCGGCGGTCGGGTCGAGATCGGCCTCGAGGTCGATCCCTGGGTCGAGACCCGCGCTCCCGTCGTCGAGATCGATCTCGCCGGCCTCAACTACGAGGAGCGCGCCTGCCTCGTGCTCTTCTTCTGGGAGGAGTGCTCCGTCCAGGAGATCGCCGAGGAACTCGACGTCCCGACCGGCACGGTGAAGACCTGGATGTTCCGCGCCCGCGGCAAGCTCCGGCGCAAGCTCGAGCGCGACGAGGACCTCGGACTCGGAGCCTCGCGATGAGGCTCCTCCTCACCCTGCTGCTCCTGGCGGGCTGCCTCCATGCCCAGGAACCGCGCGTGGTCTCCCTCGGCCTCGGGCGCAGCCGTCTCGAACTCGTCCTGGAACGGCGGCAGGCCCTTCGTCCGGACGAGGAGACCCGAGTCGCGATCGGTCGCCTTCCCTTTCGCGATCGCTGGCTTCAGCGCGAACTCCCGCGACTCGTACCCGGTCTCGAATCGATCGACGTCCTCGAGCGCATCCAGGCGCGCAGCAATGCCGCCGGGACGAGCGCCGCGCGTGATCGCATCCTCGAGCTGACCGGGCCCGAC
>JBFIHP010000684.1:0-2534 GCA_041601735.1 Planctomycetota bacterium
GAGGTCGAGATCGACGCCGCCCGCACGCGGCTCCTCCTGCTCGGTCTCGCCGCCGCCGAGATCGCCGAGCTCGAATCGAGCGGCGAGCTGCGCCGAGCCGCCGCGATCCGGGCGCCGCGTTCGGGCGTGGTCGTCCGCCGGCAGGTGGCCGAGGGTGACGCGGTGATGTCGGGATCTCCCCTGCTCACGATCGCCGATCTCTCGCGGGTCTGGATCCAGCTCGAGGCCTTCGAGACCGACCTCGAGTCGCTGCGCGTCGGCCAGGAGGTCGTCATCGCCGTCGCCACGGACACGATCGATCGGCGGCGCGGCCGGATCGCCTTCATCGACCCGGTCATCGACCGCCGGAGTCGAACGGCGAGGCTGCGCGTGCTGCTCGACAACGAGCGCCGACCCGACGGCAGCTGGCGCTTTCGGCCGGGGCAACGGGTCGATGCGCGGGTCGATGTCGCCCTCGACCGGACCGGTGAGCCGGTCGCCGCCGACGGCGAGGCGCAACCCGCGCTGGCGATACCGCGATCCTCGGTGCTGCTCACCGGCAGGCGCGTCGTGGCCTTCCGGCTCCAGGGCGGCGGGCCCGACGACCTCGAGTTCGATCCCGATGCCCTGCCCGCGAGCGTCGGCTACGAACTCGTCGAACTGCGCATCGGACCGCTGGCGCGCGCCGCCGACTCCGACCGACTGGCCGAGTACTACCCCGTCCTCGAGACCCTCGGCGGTCGCCCGGGATTGCCTCGCCGACCGCCGCTCGCCCCCGGGCAGGTGGTCGTGACCGAGGGCGGCCTCCTGCTCGATTCGCAGGCGCAGCTGGCCGGGCGCCCCTCCCTGCTCTTCCCGGACGGTCGCGAGGCGACCGCCGATCCGCACGCGGGCCACTGATGCCGGAGTGACGACATGCTCGAATCGATGATTCGTTTCACGGTGCGGAACCCCGCGGTCACGCTGGTCCTCACCCTCGCGGTCGCCGTCTTCGGCTGGCAGGCCTGGACCGAGAAGTCCGTCGACGCCATCCCCGACGTGAGCGAGAACCAGGTCGTCGTGGTGGCGCGCTGGCCGGGGCGCTCGCCTCAGGACGTCGAGGACCAGGTCACCTACCCCCTGGCCACCGAGCTGGCGAGCGTCCGCAACGTCAAGGAGGTGCGCTCGCTCTCCGGCTTCGGCTTCAGCCAGATCTACGTGGTCTTCGACGAGCCGCTGCGCCTGCTGCCGTCCGGGGCGATCGACGACTTCTACGAGGCCCGGACGCGGGTCCTCGAGAAGCTCGCCGCCGTCGCCGACATCCTTCCGGAGGGCGTGACGCCGGAGCTCGGGCCCGACGCCACCGCGCTCGGCCAGATCTTCATGTACACGGTGGACGGCCCCTACGATCTGGCGACGCTCCGCTCGGTGCAGGACTTCGTCGTGCGCTGGGAGCTCCAACGGGTCTCCGGCGTCGCCGAGGTCGCCGGCGTCGGCGGCATGTTGCGCCAGTACCAGGTCGATCTCGATCCCGATGCCCTGCGTCACTGGGGCGTGACGCCCGGCCAGGTCGCCGCCGCGATTCGCCGGGCGAACGCCGACGTCGGCGCCAAGACCATCGAGGCGGGCGGCGCGGAGTACCTCCTGCGCGGCCTCGGCTTCATCAAGGGCATCGCCGACATCGAGGAGGTCACGGTCGGCCACATGACCTCGTCCGGCTTCGCGCCCGCGGCCGCCGCCGGCATGGCCGGGATGGCCGAGATGGGCGGAGGGTCCGGCGCCATGGCGCCGGCCGCGATGTCGGCGCCCGACGCGAACGAGCCGCACCGCCCGGTGCTGATCCGCGACATCGGCCGGGTGGCGCTCGGTCCCGAATTCCGGCGTTCCGCCCTCGCCGACGGCAGCGGCGAGCTCGTCGGCGGCATCGTGGCGATGCGCTTCGGCGCCAATCCCCGCGAGGTCATCGACGGTCTGCGCGAGTCGGTGCTGCGCCTCAACGATCCGGCGAACGGACTCCTGCCCGAGGGCGTGCGCATCCACCCATTCTACGATCGTAGCCAGCTGATCGAAGAGACCATCACGACGCTCGAGGAGGCGCTCAGCCATGAGCTGATCATCACCATCCTGATCGTCCTGCTCTTCCTGGCCCACATCCGCTCGTCGCTGATCATCGCGGCAACGCTGCCGCTCGCCGTGGCCGGCGCCTTCCTCTCCATGCGCGTGCTCGGCCTCGACTCGAACATCATGAGCCTGACCGGCATCGCCATCGCCATCGGCACGATGGTGGACATGGCGATCGTGATGACCGAGAACATCGTCCGTCGGGTCGAGGACGAGGGGGGCTCCCGCCCCGTCGCGGCGATCATCGAGGACGCCGCCGTCGAGGTCGCGCCGGCCCTGCTCACCGCCGTCTCCACCACCATCATCAGCTTCCTGCCGATCTACTTCCTGACCGACATGGAGGGCAAGCTCTTCCGACCGCTGGCCTGGACGAAGTCGCTCGCCCTGGCCATGGCCGCCCTGAGCGGCATCCTGGTCGTCCCCGTCCTCTGTCGCCTCTTCCTCGTGGCCCGCCC
>JBFIHP010000685.1:0-2533 GCA_041601735.1 Planctomycetota bacterium
GATGCCGTGCATGTGCTTCAGGCCGCAGTTGAACCAGACCGGCGAGTTGAAGGCACCGCGCTGGGTCACGAGCATGAAGGTGAGTTCGTCCTCGAAGGCCTGGGCGGCCTTGGCGTCGGCGAAATAGCCGCCGAGCTCCTCACCGGCCTGACGGATGGTGTGGGCGACGCGGCGGACGACCTGACGGACGCTGACCTCGTGCCCGGTGCCGGGGACGCCGGCCTTGCGGAAGTACTTGGAGACGACGATGTCGGTGGCGAGCTGCGAGAAGGCCGCGGGAACCTCGACGTCGTCCATCGAGAAGACGACCGAGCCGTCCGGGTTCTTGATCGCGCTCGAGCGATGCGTCCACTCGATCGTGTCGAAGGGATCCACCCCGGCCTTGGTGTGCCGGCGCTCGAACTTCAGGCCGTCCATGCCGAACTCCGTCGCCGCTCCGCGGCGGGCCTTCTTCGTGGCGGTCCGAGCGGTCGCGGCCGTCGTCTTCTTGCTGCGCGTCCCCATGCTATCCCCTTTCCAGAGCCAGATCTCGACCAGGCCCCCCGAGGTCCCGGTCATTCCCCCGATGAGCGGCGCTCGTCCGAGCACCCCTCCCATCCCGTCGAATTCTCAAAAAAGCAGCGAGCGGCGCGGAACGTGCGTTTCCATGCCGCGGGGGCCGGAAGAAGCGACCCTCGATCCGGTCGGCGCGGCCTTCCGCGAGCACCGGACGAGGAGACGATTCTCATCGACCCCCAGGGGTATTCACCCCGATCCACCCCAAGATGTAGTGGACGGCCGCGATATTACAGCAAGCGAAAGCCGAGTCAACAGAGCTTCTCGAAAGCTTCCGGTTGCGGCCGGATCGCCGCGATCCCTGCGCTCAGGGGGTAATGGGCAAGGTACGACGGCCCGGGGACAGACGCGGCCGGAGATGGGCGCCCGGCTGCTCCCCGGGAACGAGAACCGCGGCCGTGTTATCCGGGGGCATGAACGAGAACGCCATGGGCCCGTTTCTGACCGGCATCGGCGGCCTGCCGCAGACCTCGCTCGAGGAGGCCCTGGACCACATCCTGGGCGGATACGACCGTGTCTTCCGCCCTCAGCTCCCGATCGGCGACGGCGCCTCGGGCATGCTGGCCGAATGCCTGCCTCCGGGTCTCGCCCTGGCGCCTCGGCCCGGTTTCGGCGTGAAGCTGGAGAGTCTCCTCGAGGACGGCTCCATCGCGACGGTCTTCCGCGACGGCGACGCCGCCGACGCGCCCCTCGTCGCCTCGACGCGGGCCTTCCTCGCCGCCCTGCCGGCCGACCTCGGGGGACGCGGTCTGAAGTCCCAGCTCGCGGGCCCCGTGACCCTGCTCCAGAGCCTGCGCGACGCCTGGTCGCGGCCGCTCTTCACCGATCCCGCGCTCCACGAGGTGGTCGCCGCCTGGTGTGCGCGACTCGCGGCCCTGAGCGCGGATCTCCTGCTCGACCGCGGCGTCGAGGTGACGATCGTGCTCGACGAACCGGTGATCGGTCTCCCCGGACCCCGCGATCAGACCGAGGCGGTCGCCCGGACGATCCGCCCCGTCATCGCTGCCGTTCACGCCGCCGGAGCTCGCAGCGGACTGCACTGCTGTTCGGAGCCGCCGCTCGAGCTCCTCGTCGCGCTCGGCTGCGACGACCTCCTCCTGGACGCGAGACGCTTCGCATCGACCCTCATCGCCGGCCGCGACCTCCAGCGGCGCCACCTCGCTCGCGGCGCCCGGCTGACCCTCGGCGTCACGTCTCCGGTTCCCGACGAGGCGCCCGGCCGCGTCCTCGAGATCCTCGACGCCCTGGTGGCAGGGGGTCCGCTCCGGCGCCGCGAACTCGTCGCCGCCCTTGCGCTCTCGCCCTGTTGCGGCACCCTCCTGGTCCCGCTCGAGCGCGAACTCGACATCGTCGCCGAACTCGAGGCCGAGCGCGATCGCATCCGGGACTGGATGAAGGAGGAGGCATGAGCAGCGATCGGGCGAGACAGCGCTGGCGCGCGCGTTCCTACGAGCTGGACCGCTATCTCCATCTGAACAACGGCGCCTACGTGAACTGGTTCGAGGACGCCCGCGAGGGCTTCCTGCGCGTCGAGGACCGCGACTACGACTGGTATCCGGAGCACTGCAAGGCCTGGTTCGTCGTCGTCAAGCTCGACTGCGACTTCGTCAGCGCCGCCCTCGCCCACGAGGAGGTCGAGATCTCGACCAGGCTCGTGCACATCGGCCGCTCGAGCGTCGTCTTCCGCCAGGCGATCCGGCGTCTGGACGACGGCCGCCTCCGCGCCCGCGCCCGGGTGGTCATGTGCTTCGCCGACCTGAACGACCGCTCGACTCCGGTGCCGGAGGACTTCCGCGCGCGCTTCTCGGTCGCGCCCGAGGGTGATCGCTGGCTGGACGACGAGGGCGGCGATGCCTGAGTTCGTGCAGCTCCTGCTCTGGGACCCGCGCGGCGGCGAGGCGGCGGCCCTGCGCCTTCGCGCCCTGCGTCACCGGGCCCGGCGCATCATCCTCGCCTGCGATCTCGATCCCGCCGCGGC
>JBFIHP010000686.1:0-2529 GCA_041601735.1 Planctomycetota bacterium
CCTCCCCCTCGACCGCGATGACCGCGCAGAGATGCTCGCGGAGGCGCTCGTGCTCGGGCCGAGGCCATTCCAGGCGGGGGTGCAGCTGCAGGCCGCCCTGCTCCGTCGTCCGCGTGATCCGGCCCTCGGGGCAGCGGATGACGAGACGGCTCAACAGGCCGTCGAGCTTCCGCTGCAGCGGCTCGTGGCGGCGATAGGGAGCCGCGCGGTCGTCCGCGGCGGCGCCGAGACCGAGTTCGCGGCTGCGCTTCTTCAGGAAGCTCAGGATCCGGAGCGGCACCATCGCGGTCAGGAAGGCGAGGACGGAGGATGCCTCGTTCCAGGCCGCGAGCAATGTGCCCCGTTCGGCCTTGCGGTAGAGCTCGAGGAGGTAGTCGGCGACGAAGTCCTCGACGTCGTGCTCGGGGTCGGGCCAGCCCGAGACCCGACGCGCGATCCGGACGACGCGCTGCTCCAGCGGGATGTGGAGTTCGCTCCAGGCCGCCTCCCAGCCCGACTCGCGGGCGCGGATGCGGCGGAGGGACTCGATCCCGATCGCCTGATCCTCTCTCATGACCTGCAGACTAATCCTCGATGACGACGGTTGGAAGACGAAGGCGCGCGCCCCGACGAAGGGGCGGGGCCGGACGAGCCCGATCTTCGACTCGTCCGGGCCCGCATCGGTTCAGCTCTCCTCGCGGCCCGCCCGCGCGGTCGAGCCGGCGGAGGGCTCCGCTTCGTCCTGCTCCTCGGCGGTGAAGAAGGGCCGGGAGCCGGCCTCGGAGGGCGTCGCGCCGCGGAGTCGTCCGACCGCCATCTCGCAGCACTCGAACATCCGGGCCACGCCCCGGCTGTCGGCGGCGTAGTTGAGGGCCCGATCGCGGCGGACGCCGATGCGGCCGCCCTCGGCGAAGGCGTCCTGGTTGGCGCCGATGAAGGCGAAGGTCCAGCTGAAGAGCTTCTCCTGGGTCTCGATCATCTCCCTGATCCTCTCCCTGGTGAACTCGCACGAGCTGTTCTCGAGGCCGTCGGTGATGATGAGGAAGAGCACCTTCCCGGGCCGGTCCGCCTCGGGCATGGCGGCGAGACGATCGCCGCACTTCAGGATGCGGTCGCCCACCGCGTCGAAGAGCGCGGTCATGCCGCGGGGCTGGAAGGTCGCGTCGGTCAGCGGCGGCACCGCATCGATCGGCACCGCGTCGTAGATCGTCTCGAACTCCGTGTCGAACTGGCTGTAGCTGAGCGTGGCCTCGCCGACGCCGCCCTTCTGGGCGGCGACGAAGCCGTTGTAGCCGCCGATCACGTCGTCGGCGATCGCCGCCATCGAACCGCTGCGGTCGACGACGACCTCGATATGGGTGAGCTTCTCGTTCATGGGGTCGATCTCCGTCTCTGTGGGCCGCCGGGGATCATCCCCCTGGCCGACCCGGCCTTGCCGTGCTGGACACCCCCTGAACGGCGGCGCGGATCGATGCTGACAAGCCGGCGAGGAAAAGGCCCTCGCGAGGGGCCGCCCGGTCGTCCGCCGAGGCGGCACGAGGGCCGGGGCTGGGGCCCCTGACGCAGCCGGACCGGGCCCGGAGGGCGCGGAAGGGGCCCCGGCGGGCGGTGGAATGCCCCGGCGCCGCGCTCCTTCGCGGGTCGCCGTGGACCATGCCTTCTCGGCCGCGGCGCTAATCACCTCCGGCCGGGGCACTTCGAGAGCCGGCCGCGCCGGGGCGCGCGCGGGAACAACGCTTGCTGCGAATCCGGCAACAGGAGATGCAGCCATGAGATGGTCGAATTCCCCCATCGTGTTCCTCGTCGTCCTGATCACGCTGACCTCGACATCGACGGTCGCGGCTCAGGGCCTCACGCCCACGCCCGCCAACAGCATGGCCGGAGCCTCGGCCGGGCGGGTCGATCTCGCCGATCTCTGGACCTGGCGCGAGATTGCCGCCAACAGCGACTTCGTCGGTCATCCGATCGGCACGGTGACCGTCCTCAATCGCCGCGCCGCCGCCGACCCGAACGTCCCCGAGGACCGGCCGGCCGATCAGACGCTGGCCCGCGAGTTCGAGGACCGCGAGAAGCGCGACTTCCGCCTGGTCACGAGCGGGACCTTCTTCGATTCGAAGACCGGGCAGCCTTCGGGTTCGGTCCTGAGGCTCGGCGGCAGCTTCCATGCCGGCGTGGCGAAGACCGGAAAGCGGGGCGCTATGGCCGTGCTCGCCGACGGGACCATCGTGCTGGGGCGCGCCGCCGGCACGGGCGCCCGCGACATCGACGAACGCTTCGGCACGGCGGCCAACCCGGTGGCGCAGTTCCTCGGTGGCGGCGCCCTCCTGATCGAGAACGGCAGGACCATCGACTCGAACACGCTCGAGACGGTGGGCCGCTTCGATCAGGTCGGAGGCAAGCCCTGCAAGCCCGGCGAGGGCGGCATCAAGGCCGACCAGTTCCGTTCGACGCGACACCTCGTGATCGCCGTGCGGAAGGGCCAGGCCTTCGTCCTCGTGAACGACCGGGACATGAACGGGGTCGAGTTGCAGGCCGCCCTGAAGCGCGGCG
>JBFIHP010000687.1:0-2523 GCA_041601735.1 Planctomycetota bacterium
GACGTCGATGCGCAGGTCGCCGACGTCGTGGATGCCCTCGTGGTTCGTCGGGGAGACCGGCGCCCAGGGGTCGAGACGGTCCTTGATCGCGTTGCGGAAGTGCGCCCAGGTGCGCGAGGCGCTGTTCATGCGCAGGCCGTCGGCCGCGAACTCGAAGGAGCTGTCGTCGGCGACCTCCGTCGCCGGCGTGAACCAGAACTCGGCGAAGAGCTCGGGATCTCCGAGCTCGACGGCATCGGGATGAACCTGCGGGTAGCGCTCGAAGGTGGCGTCGCGCAGCGCGTCCGGCTTGCGCTCGACCGCGAGTTCGCCGCTCTCCCAGAGATCGGAGACCGAGTCGTCCGCGGTCCCGAGCGGCGAGGTCCAGATGTCGCCGGCCGCGATCCTGAGGGTCTCCGGTCCGATCCCGACGAAGCGCTTCACGTAGTTGACCCGACGGTTGTTCGGATACTGGAAGACCCAGGTCTCCCAGCGCCTCGGCTCGCGGACGACCGCCGCGAGCTTGTTGACCAGGATGCGGTCGCCGTCGATGGGCGAACCGTGGATGGTCGGCTCCATCGAACCGGTCGGCACCTTGTAGGCCTCGGCGAGGAAGCTCTTCACGACCAGGGCGATGATGACGGCGAGGACGAAGCTCTCGATCGTGTCGCGGAACAGCGGGGGCGGCTCCTCGGCGGGCGGCGGTCCCGCCAGGGGGCGGATGTCGTCGCGATCTTCCGTCCCGGCCTCGGTCATCGATCGCGGTCCACCTTCAGGGCGGCGAAGAAGGCCTCCTGGGGGATCTCGACGTTGCCCACGGACTTCATCCGTCGCTTGCCTTCCTTCTGCTTCTCCAGGAGCTTGCGCTTCCGGGTGATGTCGCCGCCGTAGCACTTGGCCGTCACGTTCTTGCGCATGGCCCGGATCGTCTCGCGCGCGACGACCTTGGCGCCGATGGCCGCCTGGAGCGGGACCTCGAACATGTGACGCGGGATCTCGTCCTTGAGCTTGCCCAGGATCTGGCGCCCGCGCCGCTCCGCGACCGTCCGGTGGACGATGACGGAGAGCGCATCCACTTCGGTGCCGTTGACCAGGATTCTCAACTTGACCAGGTCGGCGGTCTCGTAGCCGGTCACGTGGTAGTCCATGGTGCCGAAGCCCTGGGTCGCGCTCTTCAGACGATCGTAGAAGTCGAAGATGATCTCTGAGAGCGGGAGCTTGTACTGCAGGAGGACGCGCTGCGGTCCCAGGTATTCGGTGCGCGCATAGACGCCGCGGCGCTCCTCGCAGAGCTTCATGATGCTGCCGATGGCGGTCTGGGGCACGATCATGCCCACGTCGGCCATCGGCTCGGCGATCGACTCGAGGCGGCCGTCGGTCGGCATCTTCGAGGGGTTGTCGATCATCTCCACCTCGCCGCCGCGATGGGTCAGGCGGTAGGTGACGTTGGGCGGGGTCTGTACCAGATCGATGCCCGCCTCGCGCTCGAGCCGCTCCTGGACGATCTCCATGTGGAGGAGGCCGAGGAAGCCGGCGCGAAAGCCGAAGCCGAGCGCGTCGGAGGTCTCCGGCAGGAAGCTGAACGAGGCGTCGTTCAGGTTGAGCCGTTCGAGGGCGTGCCGGAGATCCTCGTAGTCGCCCGCCGTCGCGGGGTAGAGGCCGCAGTAGACATAGGCGACAGGCTCGGCGTAGCCGGGCAGGGCCTCGACCTCGGTCTTCGCGTGCGCGACCGTGTCGCCGATCTTGACGTCGTGGATGGTCTTGATGTTGCAGATGATGTAACCGACCTCGCCGGCGATCATCTCGTCGGTGGGGACCATCTCGGGCCGGAACTTGCCCAGCTCGATGACCTCGTAGCTTCGGGCGGTCCCCAGCATGCGGATGCGGTCGCGCCGCTTGATCCTCCCGTCCACGACACGGACGTAGACGATGACCCCGCGGTAGTCGTCGAAGTGCGAATCGAAGATGAGCGCGCGCAGCGGCGAGTCCGGCCGGCCATTCGGCGGCGGGAAGCGGTCGATGAGTCGATCCAGGATCTCGGGGACGCCGAGGCCCGTCTTGGCGGAGCAGCGCATCACGTCCTTGGCGGGCAGGCCGATCACGTGCTCGATCTCCTCGATGACCTCGTCCGGTCGCGAGGTCGCGAGATCGACCTTGTTGAGGACGGGGATGATCTCGAGGTTGGCCTCGACCGCCAGATAGGCGTTCGCCGCGGTCTGGGCCTCGACGCCCTGGGCGGCGTCCACGAGGAGGAGCGCCCCCTCGCAGGCGGCCATCGCGCGGGAGACCTCGTAGCTGAAGTCGACGTGGCCCGGCGTGTCGATCAGATGAACGAGGTACTCCACTCCGTCCTTGGTCCAGTGGATCTCGACGGCCTTCGCCTTGATGGTGATGCCGCGCTCGCGCTCGAGGTCCATGCCGTCGAGCAGCTGGTCGCGCTTCTGGCGCTCGGTGATCGTGCCGGTGACCTCGAGGATGCGGTCGGCCAGCGTCGATTTGCCGTGGTCGATGTGCGCGATGATGCAGAAGTTCCGGATGTTCTCC
>JBFIHP010000688.1:0-2523 GCA_041601735.1 Planctomycetota bacterium
GATCCGCTCCTGGAACCAGGCGTTGAACCGGCTCATCAGGACTTCGCGCAGGTACTTGCAGTGCATTGAGGCCAGCGCGACCGGGAGGCTCTCGTCCTCGGCGCTCTGGCGGAACGAGGCCCGGACCGGGCCCTGCGGGGTCTTGATCGTATAGACGCTCGCCCGCGGCCCCTCCTCGGCGTTGCGACGCCTGTTCAGTTGCCGGACTCGGCGTCCTCCTCGACGATCTCCACGACGGGAGTCGGTCGGGACTCGAGTTCCTTCTTGCAGCGCTCCAGCACCTTGGCCGCCTCCTCGTCCTTCGGGTTCATCCGAACCGTCTTCTCGAGGGGCACCAGCGCGTCGGCGTAGCGATGCGCGGCGGCGTAGCACAGACCGCTCTCGCGGTGCAGGAGGAGCTGGATGCCCTCGGGCAGCTTCTCGCCGTTGGCGTTCTTGAACTCGCCGGCGGCGGCATCGTAGCGACGCGCCCCCTTGAGCTTGTAGCCCTTGACCATGCGGATCAGGGTGGGCTCGTCGAGCTTCTTCTCGACGCCCTTCAACCCGACGACCTCGATCCAGGGCTGACCCCTGAAGACGCTGACGACACGGCCGGTCACGATGTAGCGGTCGTAGCAGCGCGAGTTCAGGATGGTCTGGCACTCGGTCGCGATGCGATCGATGAACATGTAGGCGAAGTCGTTCTCGTAGACGTCCTTGTTCCAGAGCGCCGCACCGTCGGCCCAGACCGAGAAGTTCAGGTAACGCTCCTTCTCGAAGGGCGTGTAATAGGGGTTGTCGATCTGTCCCAGCTTGTGGAACTGGACCGCGAAGGTGACGTCGAGGCCGCGGAAGGCCTCGGGGTTCTTGAGGATGTGCTCGAGCGAGACGGTCTTCTCCTCGAAGAGGTCGTCCCACCAGCCGCCGGAAGCCGCGGCGGGCGCCGCCGAAAGACCGAGCGCAAGCAGCGCGGCGATGACTCGCAGAGTGTTCATATCCCTGTCCTTTGCTACGAAATGCTTTCCCTCGGAGGCGCGAGGACTCCACCCAGGCTTATCGGCGGAGGTCCCGGCGCCCATGAGACGAAAGGGATCGGGATCCGATTATTCCGGCGCCTCATATCGCGTCGGACAAAGGACTTGCGCGGGAGATCAGGCCGAGGCCGGTCCCTTCACGACGCGTACGAGCAGATGGAGGCTGTTGACGCCGCTGTCGCGCCGGTCGATCTCCTCCAGACCCTCGATCGCGGTCGGGAAGTCGAATCGGACGGGAGTCCGGAAGACGACGAGGCCGGTCGGGACCAGGGCCCGGCCGAGGGTCTCGACGTGGGCGAAGAGGCGCCGGGGCTCGGCCTCGACCAGGGGAAAGGGCGGATCGTAGAAGATCAGGTCGGGGGCCTCTTCCGCCGGCGGCGGGAAGCGCAGGGCGTCTCCCGCCACGATCCGGGCACGGTCGCCGAAGCCGAGATCGGCGACGTTCCGGCGCAGGGCTTCCAGCGCCGGTCGGCCCCTCTCGACGAAGACGGCGGCGCGGGCCCCACGGGAGAGCGCCTCGAGACCCACCGATCCGGGGCCGGCGAAGACGTCCCAGACCAGGGCATCGCGAACGCGATCGCCCAGGATGTTGAAGAGGCGCTCCTTCAGGGCGTCGAGATAGGGCCGCGTATCCCGGCCCTTCGGCCCCTGGAGCCGTCGGCCGCGGGCGCTGCCGGCGATGATGCGCATGCTCGCGTGTGACCTCCGATCGTCGCTGCTATCATGCGCCGCGTCCGGTCGCGATCAAGGGCGCGCTATCCGGAGCAGAAGATGGCCCGATTCTTCGTCAACGTCGATCACGTCGCCACGGTCCGCCAGGCCCGGCGCATCCACTACCCCGACCCCCTGCGCGCGGCGCTCCTGGCCGAGGATGCCGGCGCCGACGGCATCACCGTGCATCTGCGCGAGGACCGGCGTCACATCAACGACGACGACGTGAGGCGGATGAAACCGGCCCTCCGCACCCCCTTCAACCTCGAATTGGCGGTGAGCGAGGAGATCGTCCGGATCACCGAGGCGACCCGGCCCGACCAGGCCACGATCGTCCCCGAGAAGCGCGAGGAGATCACCACGGAGGGCGGCCTCGAACTCGAGGTGGGCGCCGAGCGGCTCCGCGAGGTGATCGGAAGGCTCCAGGAGCGCGGCATCCTGGTGAGCCTCTTCATCGACCCCGAGATTGCCGCGGTCGAGGCCTCGAAGGAACTCGGCGCGAGCCACGTCGAGCTGCACACCGGCCGCTACGCCAACGCGCGGACGGAGGCCGAACTCGCGCGCGAGCTGGCGACCATCGAGGCGGCGGCCGCGCGGGCGCTCGAGGTCGGGCTCACGGTCAACGCCGGGCACGGCCTGCACTACGAGAACACCACCGCCATCGCCGCCATCCCCGGCATGAACGACCTGAACATCGGCCACGCGATCGTCGCCGAGGCTCTCTACGTGGGTTTCCCCGAGGCCATCCGACGCATGGCGGCCCTGGTCCGGGAGGCCTCGAAGCCGCGCTGAGCGCGCC
>JBFIHP010000689.1:0-2521 GCA_041601735.1 Planctomycetota bacterium
GGGCTCGGAGAAGGGGAAGTCGCCCGCTCCGCGCTGGACGTAGCCCGGCTGCCAGTCGGTCGGGTTGTTGCGGTTCATGTCGTAGCCGCCGGGACCGTCCTCGTTGATCCGGCCGTCGCCGTCGTCGTCGATGCCCTCGGAGCCGAGGATGATCCAGTCGCCCTCCTCGTCGCGATCGACGCGCACCAGGAATCGCGGGTCCTCGGGATCGAGCTTGTGCGTGCCGCCGCTCTCGACCCGCTTGCGCATCATCGTGATGCTGCCGTCGCCGTCGAGGTCGTTCGGTCCGTCCTCGTCGAAGAGCCCGTCGCGATCGCTGTCGACGGGCCGCTTGCCGGAGCGCGAACTGGACGAGGTGTTGGCCTCCTCCAGCCAGAAGTCGCGACCGTCGGGATTGACGCTCGGGAGGATGTAGAAGACGCACTCGTCCAGGAGCTTCGTCAGGCGCTCGTGCTTGCCGTGGTTCTCGAGGAGGTAGGCCACGGTGTAGAGGCAGACCTCACCGCCCTGGATCTCGTTGCCGTGGACGTTGGCGTCGATGTACATCGCCGCCTTCTCGTTCTCGGGTCCGGTGGCGGGGTTCATCAGCTTGATGAGGGTCAGGTCGCGCCCTTCCGAGCTCTTGCCGATGACCTCGACGGTGGCGAGGTCGGGGAAGGCCTCGGCGTAGCGACCGAGGATGGCGGCGATCTCGGAGCTCGTGTAGTAGCGGTTGAAGCGGATCGGGACCTTCAGCTCGGTGGGTAGCTGGGCGCTGCCGATGCCGGCGCCCGCGAGGACGATCAGAAGGGTGGCGAGGATTCTCACGGCAGTTCGACCTCCATGGTCAGGGGCGCCTCATGCGGCGGCGCGAGGTGGATCCTCAAGGTCTCTCCGGCTTCTGCGCGGACGAGCCAGCGCAGCCGGCTGCGTCCGGTCTTGCCCGCCAGGGCGCCGAGGTTGGTGCGGAGATCGCCCTGGAGGAGCATCCCTTCGTCGGAGGCCTCGAGCCAGACCTGCAGGGGAAGCGGCTGACGACAGGCCTCGCCCTGGTCGGTGGTGGAGGGGAAGTCGCCCTCGTTGGTGACGGTGAGCTCGAGTTCGAAGAGACCCGCGCCGAGCGCGGTCTTCTTCAACTCGGCCAGGCGGAGGCGCGACAACATCCCGGCCATGGCGGTGACGAAGCGATCCTGCCGCGAGGCCAGCTCGGCCACGATATCGACCGACGGATTGCGCCGGACGTAGGGCAAGAAGCCGCCGATCTCCACCGTGCCGAGGTCGGGGTGGTCGAAGGCGGTCCAGGGCCGGAAGGCCTCGGCGTGGACCCGGCGGGCCGCGGCGAGGACCGGATCGCTCTCGATCGCAGCCTCGGCGGGCCGCGACGCGGCCTCCTCCGCCGCGCTCTTCTCGGCATCCTTCTCCGCGTTCTTCTTCGCCTTCCCCTCGGCGTCGTCCTTCGCGGCCTCGGCCTCGAAGAGGCAGATCGCAAAGGACGGCACGCCGACCTGGAACTGGCACCAGTCGTGGAAGCTCCCGGGGGTCTTCTTCTCGCGCGCCTTGAAGACGTGGCCCTCCTTCGCGAGCGCCTTCGCGGCGGCCTCGAAGAGCTTGCGGTCCTCCTTGGTCGGCGCGGTCCTCGGTTCGCGCCGCGAGGGCGGGCCCTTCGCGGGCTCCGGAAGCGCGGCGAGGTTGTCGTGGACGCCGAAGGTCAGGACCAGGGCGATCTCGCGCCGATCGAGGACGAAGCGCGCCAAAGCGCGGGTCTCGGGCTCGCTCATGGGATGGGCGCCCGAGATCGCCTCGTGTTCGACGAAGGCGTGCGCGAAGTTGCGATCGAGCCGGACTCCGGTGGCCGGGTCCTCGCCGTATTCACCATCGCCGTCGGCGTCGAGGGCTTCGGGAAGCAGGCGATGGCTGCCTCGGCGCGTCTCGTCGGCGGGAACGAGGAGTCGCGGATCTTTCTCGTCCGGGACGAGGTCGCCCATCAGATCGGGCACCCGCATCTCGAGGACGAGGCCGTCGCCGTCGAGGTCCCGGGGCGTATCCTCGTCGAGGGGGCGGGCGTCACGGTCGTGGTCGATCGGGGTCGCGGAGCCGGGCCGGTCGTCGCGGGGGCCGGTCCCGAAGTAGCGCTCGCTGCCGTCGAGATCGACCCTGGGGACGATCAGGAGGTCGTGGTCGGCGAAGGCCGCGCCGAAGTCCTCGTCCCCGAGCGCGAGGCGACGACTCGCCAGGTCGAGGAGCACCGAGCTGCCCACCAGGGCGTCGGACTCGAGACCCGAGACCAGAAGGATCGTCGGTCGCATGCCGGCGCGAGGCATGAGGCCCGGTGGGAGGTCGGTGGCCGTGCCGCGGTCGAGTTCGCCGATCCGCAGGGCGAGGAGCGGACGCCCCTCGCGGCTGCGACCGAAGTCGAGGAGCTCGGCCCGCGCCGGACCCGCTTCACGAGCCAGGGTCCGCAGCCGGGCGGCGAGCGCGGCGGCGTCGAGATAGGGATCATCCTGGGCCCGCAGGCCCGGAAGGGCGATGCCGACGAGCAGCA
>JBFIHP010000690.1:0-2515 GCA_041601735.1 Planctomycetota bacterium
AAGCGCCGGGTCGAGATCGAGGAGTACCTCGATCGCGATCTCGTCCTGGCGCGGATCGTCGGTCGGGCCTCGGCGGTCGCGAAGGCGCCGCCGCCCTGGCTGGAGGGCGAGATCCTCCGCGAGGTCACCGAGGAGGGCGCCTTTCACGGGCGCCGGCTCGGCATCTGACCGCCCTCCGCGATGCGCGCGGCTCCTGAGCCGAGCCGGCGACTCCGGCCGTGATTCCGCGCGCCGCCTGCCCGGGTCGGCGTTCAGGGCTTCCAGGCGTTGTTCTTGCGATCGACGTCCAGCAGGCGATCGTCCGGGTCGATCTTCAGCGCCGCGACGCGGCCCTCGACGTCGAGGATGATGCGATCGGTGGCCAGCAGACTCTCGAGATCGATCGCGACCCGGTGGCTCGTGCCGTCCTCGAGGGTGACCTCGACCTCGGTCGGCATGATCGCCGGGGCCTTCGCGGCGATCAGCACCTGGCTGCGGTCCTCGCCGACCCTGACCCGCTCGATCGCGAGGTCGAGTTTCCAGGTCTCATGGCACCACTGGCGGAAGTACCAGTCCAGGTCCTGCCCGGCGACGCGTGAGAAGGTGGCGAAGAAGTCCTCCGGGCGCGGGTGCCTGTAGGCCCAGGCCTCGAGGTAGTCGCGGAGCGCGGCGTAGAAGAGTTCATCGCCGATCATGAGGCGGAGCTGGTGGAAGACCGCGCTGGGCTTGCTGTAGCTGGCGATGCCGTAGCCGCCGCGCGAGGTGTAGGCATCGCCGTGCGTCATCATCGGTTCGGACTCGTCCATCCGACCGCGCATGACGCGGTAGCCCTCGATCGCGCCTCGGACCCCGCGATCGTCCTCGAAGAGCTCGTCGCCCGCGATCGCGGTGAGACAGCTCGTCATGCCCTCGTCCATCCAGGCGTAGCGCTTCTCGTTCGAGCCCGCGATCATCGGGAACCACATGTGGATGATCTCGTGGATGACGACGTTGGCCACGCTGCGCGGATTGTTACCCGCCGCGATCGTCGTCATCATCGGGTACTCCATGCCGCCGCCGGAGGCCCCTTCGCAGAGACTCATGTGCGGCCAGGGGTAGGGGTAGAGCCGCGAGCCGAACTCGACGGCGTGCTTCCCGGCGATCGCCGAGCGCTTCCAACCCTCCTGATCCGGCCGGTAGAAGGAGTGGATCATGCAGACGTCCTCGCGGCCGGGGACCCGGGCCCGCACCGCATCCCAGACGTAATTGCGGCCGCAGGAGACGGCGACGTCGCGGACGTTCTCGGCCTCGAAGCGCCAGGTGAGCCGATCATCCGGCGCGTCGATCGTGAAGCCGCCGCTCTCCAGCTCTTCGGCGCCGACCACCGTCACGACCTCGTCGCTCTTCGCCGCCGCGGCCAGGCGCTCGCGCTGCTTCCCGGGCAGGACCTCCTCGGGATTGAGGAGACGACCCGTCGCCTGAACCAGATAGCCCTCCGGCATCGTGAAGGCGAGCTCGTAGTCGGCGTAGGGCATGTAGAACTCGCCCGCGCCCAGGTATTGCTCGGCGACCCAGCCGTCGATGTCGTCGTGGACCGCGACCTGCGGGTACCAGTAGCCGAGGTAGAAGAGCTCGTCGCCGACGCGGCCCTGGCGCGGCGAACCGCGCAGCGGCACCTTGTGCTTCCAGTCGATCTCGACCCGAAGCGCCTCGCCCGGCCCGAGGGCGCTGGGGAGGAGAATCGTCATCAGCGTGCCCTCGACCTCGGGCTCGATCTCCTCGGCTGCCGCGCCGCCGCGAGCGAGCGAGACCTTGCCGAGCCGCACCCCGCCGGTCTTCTCGATGCGCCGGCCCTCGCGACGCTGAAAATTCTGCCGCAGGTGGATGGGCAGGCGATCGACCGCGACCGGGCTGCCGTTTCTGAAGTCGATGCGCACCCGGCCCGTGACGTCGGCGCTCGCGACGTCGAGCTCGGCCTCGATGGCATAGCGGATCTCGTGGCGCCAGATGGCCGCGCCGGGCTTCCCCTCGTGGGTCCGGCTGCCGCGCTCGATGGCGGCCTCGAAGGCGGGGTCGCGGGGCAGGCTCAGGTCGCGAACCGTCTCCTGGGCGAGCAGCGGGGCGGCCAGGGCGGCCAGGAGGACCAGGGCGAGGACGAGGCGGCGATCCGGGTGCATCGGGAGGCTCCTTTTCGGGGTCTGCGCCATCAACGCGCGAGGACCCGCGATCTTGCAGTCCCTGCATGAGCATGCAAGCCCGGAGGGTGAAGGAGGGCCGGGGATGCTCGACAGGGGCCTCGAGGGTCCCCCGGGGCCCCGGGGTCGGGTCAAGGCTGCGGACGGTGAATCCTTCCTTTCTTGGTGGAGCCTTGCCGGCTCCACTATCATCCGGGCTGTCCCGCGGGATCCCCGCGAGCGCCGTATTGCACACCATTCCGAGAGGAATCACGATGGCGATCAAGACGTCCGTTCTGTTCATCGCGGCCTTCGCCATGAGCGCCGCCCTGATGGCACAGACGACCTTCAATGTTCCGACTCCCACCCATCCGACGATCCAG
>JBFIHP010000691.1:0-2508 GCA_041601735.1 Planctomycetota bacterium
GCCCTTCGACTCGCGTAGGAGCAGATCGGTCCCGCGCCCCGGCGGAAAGTGCCTGGCACGGTATGTCGGCGCGACCGCATTCCACTGACCCGACGGCAACCATACGTTGATTCAAGGCCGCAGGCTGCTGCAGGTGACTCAAGTGCACAGGCAGGAGGGAGCTCGGCGTTCCGTCGATGCGCCGGCCGGGGTCAGGTGGGGTCGCCGCTGCGGGCGCGGCGGATGACGCCGCGGAGGAAGAGGGCGAGGGCGGCGAGGCCGACGATGAGGAGGATGCGGAGCGCGAGGTTCCAGTCGGCGCGGGCCTCGTCCATGCGGGCGAGGTCGTCGAGCGAGTCGCCGATCAGGACGGCGATGACGGTGTTCGGGATCGTGCCGACCAGCGTGCCGAGGAAGAGGGCGCCGGGGCGGACGCGGGTGAGTCCGAAGGCGAAGCTGGTGATGGTCGAGGGCAGGGTCGGCGCGAGGCGCACGAGGACGACCGAGCGCATGCCGCCGTCGCCGATGGCGCGATGAAAGGCCGAGAGCCGGGGGCGCCGCGCCAGCGCGAGGCGGACGCGCTCGCCGAGGAGACGGCGCCCGACGAACCAGCTCGTGAGCGCGGCGATGCTCCGGGCGACGAGGGCCAGCGGTACCGCGACGAGGGGCGAGAGGAAGAAGCCGGTCACGCTCGACAGCAGGGTCGCCGGGATGCCGACGAGGTTCAGGCCGACGAAGACGAGGAAGAGCGCCTCGGGGCTCCAGGGGCCGGTCTGGTCCAGCCAGGCGAGGAGGTCGGCGAACACGACGCGGCCGTCAGCGGGTGCTGCTCGGGCCCTGGTCGTGCCCGCACCAGGGGCACCAGCTCCAGTAGCTCGGCGCGGCGCTCTGGCCGCAGGACTGGCAGTCGTCGGCGATGCCCTCGAGGCGCCAGGGCTCCTTCACCTTGCGCCGGCACCAGGGGCAGTAGCGTGAGAAGGGCATGAGCGGTCCCTGACAGGAGCCCTCGCTGCAGGTGCCGACGTAGCGACGGTCCGCATAGCTCTTGTCGGAGGCCTCGAAGCCCTCGCCGTAGCACCAGGCGCAGTAGCTCCAGTCGAGCTTCATGCCGCGGTGACAGCGCGGGCAGATCTGCGGCATGTCGGTGTCGCCCTGGTGCTTCTTGCGCTCCTTGCGGCACCAGGGGCAGAAGTTCATGCGTTCGGCGACGGGGCCGTCGCAGTGCTCGCAGGTCGAGCGGCAGTCGAAGGCCTTGCCGAAGCGGCGCTTGAACTCGCGCTTCCGCACCTCCTGCCAGTTCGCGTCGCCGTTGCGGCGCCGCTGGCGGATGCGGGCCTTGCCGCGGCCCTGGCGCGTGGCGAAGGCGAGGATGCGCGGCTTGAGCCTGCGGAAGGCGGCGAGCAGGCGCGCGGCATCGGGATGTCTACGTGTCGAGTCGATCTCGAGGCAGCGCCGGATGAGCGCGATGAGCCCGGGGTGCGCGACCTTCTTCAGCCGGTCGTAGCCGGGCAGCGGCCAGGTGAAGGGCCACTGCGGCAGCTTGCCGGTGAGGAGCTGGTACATGACCAGGCCCATAGAGAAGAGATCGGAGCGCGGCGACGGCCGGCCCATCGCCTGCTCGGGCGCGCAGTAGCCGATGGTGCCGGTGCCGCGGCCGCTCAAGGTGCGCTGCGTGAGCTTGGCGATGCCGAAGTCGGTGAGCCGCAGACGATCGCCCTCGAACATGATGAAGTTCTCGGGCTTGATGTCGCAGTGGACGACCTTGCGGGCGTGGGCGTAGGCCATCGCGTCGAGCATCTGCTCGATGAAGCCGATCGCCTTCGCGAAGGACATGCGACTGCGCATGCGATCGCCGAGCGTGTTGCGGCCGAGCGGATAGGCGATGACGAAGTAGTCGTCGATGTGGCAAGCGTTCTTGATCGACAGGATGTTCGGGTGATCGAGCTGAGCCACGACGCGCACCTCGCGCCGGAAGGCCTCGAGGGTCTTCGGATCGGTGTGGCGATCGCGCGGCACCTTGAGCGCGACGCGCACGCCCTCGATGGTGTCGTAGGCGCGGTAGACCCGGGAGTAGCCGCCGCTCCCGATCTTCGCCTCGATCTTGTACTTGCCGAGCTTCTGTCTGGCCTTGAGCATCGATGCCGACGCCCGCATTTCCGCGGGCGCCTGCCTGTGTTCGGATCCGGGGTCTTGCGTGAGAGCCGATCGGTCGTGCGCGTGGTCGTCTTCGCGCGTTCCTCCCGACCGCATGATTGTACGGCGAGAGGCGACATCAGGAAGCGGACAAATCAGCCGGGGCAGCGGCGAGGGGATGCGCGCGTCGGCGCTCGGCGTCGCGGCCGGGCCGCGAGCTCCGGGAGTGCCCGCAGGCTCGAACTTGAGGGGCGGCGATTTCCCGCTAAACTCCTCTTCCCGTCCAGGGGCCATCGGCTCGGTACCTGGACCGTGAACTGCGCAACGACGACGCGTGAAACGGGTCAGGCCTTGATTGGAGCAGCCCTAAGCGATGCTCGTCGTGTGCCGCAGACC
>JBFIHP010000692.1:0-2506 GCA_041601735.1 Planctomycetota bacterium
CCCGGCGCTCCGCGCCGAGCTCGATCGCCTCGGCCGGTCCGACATCCTCGTGGTCGCCGGCGGCGTCATTCCGCCCAAGGACTACAAGGCCCTGCTCGCCTCGGGCGCCGCGGCCATCTACGGCCCGGGCACGGTGATCTCGGAGGCCGCGCTCGAGCTGCTCGACGCCATCGAGGCCGAGGTCAAGAAAGGCGAGGACGCCTGATGGCCCGTCGCCTCGGACTCGACGACTACCTCACCGGCATCGAGGCGGGCGACCGCACGATCCTCGCCCGCGCCATCACCCTGGTCGAGAGCGCCCGCGCCGACGACCGCAGGCTCGCCCGCGAGCTGCTCGACCGGCTCATGCCGAGGACCGGCAAGGCGAGGCGCGTCGGCATCTCGGGCGTGCCGGGGGTCGGCAAGAGCAGCTTCATCGAGGCCCTCGGGGTGAAGCTCTGCGACGCGGGTCACAGGCTGGCCGTCCTCGCGGTCGATCCCTCCAGCACGATCTCCGGCGGCTCGATCCTCGGCGACAAGGCCCGCATGAACCGGCTCGCGCAGCGCGACGAGGCCTTCATCCGGCCCTCGCCCTCGGCCCGGAGCCTCGGCGGCGTCGCAAGGCGCAGCCGCGAGACCCTGCTCCTCTGCGAGGCCGCGGGCTTCGACGTGGTGCTGGTCGAGACGGTGGGCGTGGGTCAGTCCGAGACCCTGGTCGAGGAGATGGTGGATCTCTTCCTCGTGCTCATGTTGCCGGGCGCCGGCGACGAGCTGCAGGGCATCAAGAAGGGCATCCTCGAGCTCGCCGACATCATCGCGGTGAACAAGGCCGACGGCGACAACCTCGGCCGCGCCCGCGAGGCGCAGTCCGAGTACGCCTCGGCGCTGCACTACCTCCGCCCGAAGAACGACTGGTGGCGCGCCCGCTCGCTGATGGTCTCGGCCAAGGAGGGCACGGGTCTCGCCGAGCTCTGGCAGGCCGTCGAGGAGCACCGCGCGGCCCTGGAGGAGGGCTCGCACCTCGCGACCCTCCGCCGCTCGCAGCTCCTCGCCTGGACCCGCCGCGAGATCGAGGACTCCCTCCTCGAGGCCTTCAAGAACCACCCCAGGGTGAAGGCCCGCCTCCCTGAACTCGAGGCCGCCCTCGAATCCGGCCGCCTCTCCCCCTCCTCCGCCGCCGAGACCCTGCTCTCCGACTTCGGCCTCTCCGGCGTCTGACGCAACACCGCCGCCATCCGGTCGTATCGCGTCAGACCCGAGAACGCCTCGATCCGGCGGCGCTGCGTCAGACGCCTTCGATCGCATCCAGGTCGACGATCGTCCCGGCGCCCTCGATCGACCGAAGCGCGCTTGCGGGGTCACCGCGGTGGTGGGCATCGACGACCTTCATGGAGCTCGCATAAACCATGAGCGTCCCCTCGTGAAAGGTCATGACCCAGGCTCGAACGCCGGAGTTTCCTGCTGGTGCGACGTGACACTCGTAGGGCTGGAGGCCGTGCCCGAAGAGCGGATGGCATTCCAGGTCTTCATCATTCGGATAGCCGTAGTGCCAATCGACCACCCGTTCGAAGGCCAGAACGACCGGGACCTCGCCCCCATCACCGAAGTACGCAAGAAGTAGAGTGTCGTCACATCTGAGAACGGTCGGCGACACGTCGCCTGAAGCCGACATCTTCGGAATCGACGCGTCGATCTCGATCACAGCACATGTCTCCTCTTGCGTCGCGCCACGCTCACCTACCCGAAACTCCACGAGTCAGAGTCGGATACGGTCGTTCGAGTCCCGAACGACCGCGCGACACCTCTCGTCTCCGAATTCGGCATCAACCGGATACCGCGCCGAAGCATGGCGCCGGCGAGAAGACGCCGTGCGGGCTCGCGCACGCGATCGGACCAGGAGCGCGGATGGCGACGGCCGTCGAAGACGCCGGTCACGAGGACGTGATCGGACTCGACGACGTAGAAGACGACGTGATGGAAGCGTGGGAGGACGGCTCGGCGGGTCCGGCGGGCGTGAAGGGGAAAGGTCTCAGGGTCCGATTCGATACGATCCAGCAGTGCTCGCAACTCGGTCTTGAAGCGTTGTCCCAAACCGGGCTCTCTGGCTTCGTACCAGGCGTAGCACTTCTTGACGTCGGTCCTGGCCTCGGGGCGCAGGCGAAGCCGACGCGTCATGGATGTTCCTGCCGCAATTCCTCTTCGAGTTCTTCCCAGGTCACACAGCCGCTCGGGTCCTCTTCGTGACGGCGGAGCCGCCGCTCGAGCTCCGCTTTGACCTCGTCACTGACGGGGATGTCCTCGGGATCGAGGCTCGCCCAGAGTTCCTCGATGAGCTCGAGGCGCTCCTCGGGCGTCATCGCCTGGATGTCGATCTTGGCTTTCATGGCGCGATTCTCCCAGCCGGGCCCAGGGCCCGCAATCATGAAGTCGATTCCCCGGGCCCTGGGTGTCGGACGCTTCGGATTCGGCGATCAGTCCAGCGCACCGGCGAGGAGGCGCCGCGCGGACTCGCGGACTCGATCGGACC
>JBFIHP010000693.1:0-2503 GCA_041601735.1 Planctomycetota bacterium
CATACGGTACGCCAGTTCGGGATTTGCAACCGCGAGCTGCGGGTCGAGTTCGGCGCTGGTGAGCCGGGTGATGGTGATGAGTTCATTGGTCATCAGCGCACCGGCCGGGATGTCGAGCACGAGCAGGCCGTCGCCCGAGACCACCTGGCCGCCCATCGGCCCGATCGGCGCCGATACCGCGACGAAGCCGCCGCCACCCGGGATCTGGAAGCCGCCGCCGCTGCAGGCCGCGACGAGAAGCAGAAAGGCGAGGCCGACGACACCGAGGCTGCGGGGGGGATGGAAGGACATGATCTGACTCCGGGACCCAGGTTGGAAACCGCGAACCGCTCGGCCCGCCATGAGTCCGGGCGACATCCGTCCCGGGACGTGTCGCCGAAATCAGAAAACGCCCGGTATCAAAGCCCTCGCGGGCGCCGATCGTGAAATTCCCGGAATTCATGGTGCAGCTCCGTCGGTCGTTCCGCCTTGCCCTCTGGAAGGGAAACCCTCGTCGCTGACAGGAGCAAGCCATGACCGCCATCCACCGCATCCGTTCGATCCCGAGCGGGCTCATGATCCTCACCCTCGCCCTCGCGCTCTGCACCGGCGCATCGGCCCAGACCACCTGGTACGTAGCCGACGGCGCGACCGGCATGGGGACCCAGGGCTCGCCCCTCGGGTCGATCCAGGGCGCCATCGCGGCGGCCGCGAACGGCGATCGGGTCCAGGTCGGGCCCGGAACCTACTTCGAGAACCTCAACTTTCTCGGCAAGGAGATCGTCGTCGAGAGCGAGTCCGGGCCGGCCGTCACGACCATCGACGGCGGCGCGACCTACACGACGGTCAAGTTCTCGCCGGGCAGCACGGACGAGGCGACCCTCGCCGGCTTCACGGTCACGAACGGCAAGGGCGGCCCCTGGCGCGGCGGCGCCTTCGACATCGACGGATCCTACCCGACCATCCGTCACTGTCGCATCGTCGGCAACACCTGCCTCCACACCGGAGGGCACGGCGCCGCCTTCTTCGTCAAGGCGAGCGGCCAGCCGGTCACCGTCTTCAACTGCCTGATCCACGACAATCACGGCCATGGTCAGGGCATCATCACCTACGCCACGGGCGGGAGCCAGGTCCGCCTCTTCAGCTGCACGATCGCGGGCAACTCGGCGGGCTCGATCTACTCGCAGGGCGAGCTCATCCGGGCCTTCGCGACGGCTGACTCCGTCAGCCTCATGAACACCGCCTTCGTCGACAACCCGGTCGGCTCCGGCATCCCCTTCAGCGGCGCCGTGACCGCCGACTACTGCTACCTCCCCTTCAGCCACTCGGGCGGGACGGGCAACGTCCTGTTCATCAACCCGGGCATGGTGGACGAGCTGGGCTCGACCGGCCCGGCCGACTTCCATCTCGAGTCGACCTCGCCGCTCATCGACGCCGGCACGCTCGACTACCCCTTCAGCGCACCGAACATCGACTGGGTCGATCTCGAGGGCGAGAAGCGATTCCAGGGCCGCTGCGACATCGGCGTCTACGAGACCGAGTACACGCCGAAGGTGATCGACGTCCCGGCCGACTACCCCTCGATCCAGGCCGCGGTCGATGCCGCCTGGCACGGTGACGAGGTCGTCGTCGCGGCGGGACCCTACCCCGGCTTCAACTGGCCGAACAACAAGCAGCTCGTCGTTCGCTCGGCCGGAGGTGCGGCCGCGACCTTCATGGAGTTCAGCGGCGCTCCCAATTCGCTCGTGCAGATCGCCCACTACCCGAATGGACCGGCGCTCGGCCGCGAGGCCAGGCTCGAGGGCTTCACCATCCGCTTCCATGGCACCTACCCCGGCGCCCTCGAGGCCGCGGGTCTGCACATCGAGTCCTGCTCGCCCACCATCGAGCGCTGCATCTTCACCTACTGCATAGCCCAGGCCGACACCGGCGCCATCAGCATCCTAGCGTCCGACGAGGATGCCGACCCGCTCATCCGCAACTGTGAGTTCCACAAGAACGACAGCGCCATCTCGTCGACCGTCCAGACGCTCATCCGGGTCTTCACCTTCCCCGCCTTCGGCACGGTCGCGAGCGCCCAGTTCCAGGGCTGCACCTTCGCCAACAACCACCTGACCGGCGGGAGCGCCGGCCTCGTCCGCTCGGAGAGCGGCCCGGTCAGCTTCGAGAACTGCATCTTCTGGGGCAACACGCCGACCAGCTTCCACGATCCCGCAGGCCAGCTGAGCATCACGAGTTCCTGCGTCCAGGGCGGCTTCGCAGGCGCCGGCAACATCAACACCGACCCGATGCTCGTCGATGCCGTGAACGGCGATCTCCACCTGCAGGCGGGCTCGCCCTGCATCGACGCCGGCGATCCCTCGTCTGCGACCATCGGCGCCATCGACATCGACGGCGATCCGCGCATGCTCCATCTCTCGATCGACATGGGCTCCGACGAGGTCCAGCAGAGCGGCCTGTTCAACATCCTGGTCGGGCCCGGCGGCTACTCCGCGATCCAGGACGCGATCGACGCGGCCTTCAG
>JBFIHP010000694.1:0-2501 GCA_041601735.1 Planctomycetota bacterium
AGGACATCGAACGCCTGGTCGCCAAGCTGCACGGCGCTCGTGAGCATCGCGGCAAGGTCCCGCGCGCGGTCGAGGCCGAGCGCGCCCGCCGTCATCAGGCCGCCCTGCTCCACGATGAACTCGACAAGGCCGTCGACGAGGAACGCTTCGAGGAGGCCGCGGCGCTGCGCGATCGGATCCGCGCGCTCGAAGAACCGCCGAAGAAGGGCGCCGAGTCGCGGGCCGGCGAGGGCGAGCGCCATGATTGACGAGCACTTCGCGGCCGGCGCCGGCGAGTGGCTCTCGCCCGGCGGTCCCGATTCCGACATCGTCATCTCGACGCGCATCCGCCTCGCCCGCAACATCCGCGGCCACAAGATGCCCTGGCGGCTGGACAAGGCCGAGCGCGCGGAGACCGAGGCGATCCTGAAGCGCGGCATCGTCGAGAGCGAGTCGATCGCCGACGGTGCCTACTGGTCGGTCGAGGACCTGAGCGAGACCGAGCGTACGCTGCTCGTCGAGCGCCACCTGATCAGCCCTGAGCTCGCCGCGGGCAAGGGTCGGCGCGGAGTCGTCTTCAGCAAGGACGAGCACGTCAGCATCATGACGATCGAGGAGGATCACCTGCGCATCCAGGCGATCCGTCGCGGCCTCCAGCCCGAGGAGACCTGGAAGCACACCAACCAGATCGACAGCGCTCTCGAGCGGAGGCTCCCCTACGCCGTCCACTCGCGCTGGGGCTACCTCACGGCCTGCCCGACCAACGTCGGGACGGCCATGCGGGTCAGCATCATGGCCCACCTGCCCATGCTGGTCCGGACCGAGCAGATCAAGAAGGTCCACACCGCCGCCGCCCGCGTCGGCCTCGTGGTTCGCGGTCTCTACGGCGAGGGCACGAAGGCCTCGGGCGACTTCTACCAGATCTCCAACCAGGTCACCCTCGGCAAGAGCGAGGAGGAGATCGTGCGTGAGGTCCGGACCATGGTGCTGAAGATCGTCGAGTGGGAGCGGGGGCTCCGCAAGCTCCTCATGCAGCAGGATCGGACCGCCATCGAGGACCGGATCTGGCGCTCCTACGGGATCTTGAAGTTCGCCCGGAAGATCAGCTCGGAGGAGACGATGCAGCACCTCTCGAGCGTCCGGCTCGGGGTCAATCTCGGCATCCTCCAGGACATCTCGCAGCGGGCGATCAACGAGCTCTTTCTCTACACCCAGCCCGCCCACCTGCAGATCCTGCGCAGCGCGCCGGCCGACCTCGACGAGCGCGACGCCGTCCGGGCCCGCTTCATCCGCGAGTGGCTCGCGGCCGACCGCAACTGAGATCCCGCTCTCCCGGGGCCCGCGGGGCCCCCGGGCGGGGGCCGTCCGCCGCCCCGGGCAGCGCCCCTCTCATCCCGCCGAGCGATCACAACTGACTTTGCAGGCTGAATTTCGAAATCCGCCTCCCTTGGCCCGCCGTCCCGGGGGCTTATAGTGGATCGGGGCGGGCGAAGACCGCCCGGACCCCGACCCGAAGGCCATTTTTTCCGACCTTTGGGGGGCAAGCGGAGCCTTGCCCGAGGCCGAAATAGACCAGGGGCCCGCCGACGGACGGGCCCGGTCTGACGGCCGTAGACGGCGACCGTCCCGGGTCGATCTCCCCCGGGAGACCGGCCGACGACGATCGAGATTCGGGCCCGGGCACCTCGTTCCGGGCACGCGGAAGACAGGGATCGAAGAAGGAAATCCTCATGTTCGACAGGTTCACGGACCGCGCCCGCAAGGTCATGGGACTGGCTCGCCAGGAAGCCCAGCGCCTGAACCACGAGTACATCGGCACCGAGCACATCCTCCTCGGTCTCGTCCAGGAGGGCAGCGGCGTCGCCGCGAACGTCCTCAAGAACCTGGACATCGACCTGCGCAAGGTGCGCCAGGAGGTCGAGAAGCTGGTCAAGACCGGCCCCTCGATGGTGACGATGGGTCAGCTCCCCTTCACGCCGCGGGCGAAGAAGGTGCTCGAGTTGGCGCTCGAGGAGGCCAGCAACCTCGGCCACAACTACATCGGCACCGAGCACATTCTCCTCGGGCTCATCAAGGAGCAGGACGGCAAGGCCGCCAAGGTCCTCACCAACCTGAGCGTCCAGCTCGATTCCGTCCGCAGCGAGATCCTCGACTTCCTCGGCGCCGAACCGACCACGACGGAGGCCGAGAAGGAGGCCCCCACCGGTGCCAGCTCGAAGAGCAAGACGCCGGCCCTCGACTCATTCGGCCGCGACCTCACCGAACTCGCCCGCGAGGGCAAGCTCGACCCGGTGATCGGTCGTTCGAAGGAGATCGAACGCGTCATCCAGATCCTCTCGCGCCGCAGCAAGAACAATCCGGTCCTCCTCGGCGAGGCCGGCGTCGGCAAGACCGCCATCGTCGAGGGACTCGCCCAGGACGTCGTCCAGGGCAACGTCCCCGAGCTCCTGCTCGAGAAGCGCATCGTCGTCCTCGACCTCGCCATGATGGTCGCCGGCACCAAGTACCGCGGCCAGTTCGAG
>JBFIHP010000695.1:0-2489 GCA_041601735.1 Planctomycetota bacterium
GAGCGCCTCGACCGCATCCGCGCCCTCGTTCTCGTGCAGCTCGAGGCATGAGACGAGCAGGTCTTCCAGGATCTGACGGGATTCGGTCACGACGGCTGCGGCTCCTCGCCGACCATGATGGTCGGCACGGGGGGCGGGGTAAAACGGAAACGATGTCGAGTTTCGAAGAAACCGTCAAACAGGCCCGTGAGGGCGACGCCGAGGCCGCGGGGCGACTCCTCGAGCCGCACCTCGGTCGTCTGGCAGCCTTCGTGCGCCTGCAGAGCGGTGGCAGTCTCGGCAAGCGTGAATCCTGCGCCGATCTCGTCCAGTCGATCTGCCGCCTCGCCCTCGAGGGCATGGGTGCGGTGGAGGCGCCGGATGAACCGGCTTTTCGCCGCTGGCTCTATGCGGTCGCCTTGAACGCCCTGGTCAGCAAGGCCACCTTCCATCAACGCGCCCGCCGCGACGTCCGGCGCGAGCTCGTCGAGTCCAGCCTCGGGGCCGAGGCCCTGCTCAGAAGCTACGCCGACCTCTGCACGCCGAGCCGGAAGGCCATGGCGCGCGAGGAGGTCGAGCGCATCGAGGAGGCCTTCGACCAGCTCACGCCCGACTACCGCGACGTGCTCAGCCTCCGCTTCGTGGCCGGACTCTCGCACGCCGAGATCGCCGAGCGGCTCGGCCGTAGCGAGGAGGCGACCCGCAAGCTCCTGCACCGGGCCAGGGCCCGCCTCGCCATGCTCGCACTCGACTGATCCGGCGATCATCGATCAGAACGCGTTCGGGATGACCCCGATCGTGCCGTCGCCGTTGAAGCTGATGATGACGGTGTCGTTCGGATCGCCCAGGAAGATGATGTGTCCGGGCGCGCTGCCGCCGGTCGTGAAGGGGGAGGGGTTGGTGGTGACCAGGGTCGCCTGGCCGTTCGCGTCGAGCGTGATGATGGTGTAGCTGTCGTCGTTGAAGCCCACGCTCGCGATGCGGTTGCCCTGCACGTCGATGCCCACCGGGCCGTCGCCGACGTTGACGATGTCGGTCATGACCGGCATGCCCTGGCCGTCCCAGCTGAAGACCGTGACGGTGTCGTCCGTGAAGTCGCTGATGGCGCCAAAGCCGCTCGTCTCGTCCCAGCGCACCCGCCTGGGGTTGCTGCCGAGCGAGAAGGCCGAGGTCGAGGTTGCACCCGGCCCGCTGCCGTCGATGAGGACGAGCTCGAACTGACCCACCGCCAGGATCTTGTCGCCCGCGGCGTTGGCCTTCACGCTCTGGAGCCCGCTGGGGATCTCGCTCACGGGAATGCCCGTGTCCTGGAACTCCCAGCCCTGCGACAGCGGCTGATGGACGACCCTCTTGATGACGCCGGGTCCGGCGATGTGAGCCCCATCGAACGAGAAGGTCCCGTTGTAGGTTGCGTCGAGGTGGATGCCGGTGTTGACCTGCGAGAAGGGGCCCGGGTTGCAGTTGGCGTCGATCCTCTTCATCTCGATGCCCTGGCCCGAGAGCAGGATGCCGGCGTCGTCACCGGGGTTGATCGGCGGGAAGGTCAAGGCATCGAAGGTGAGCCCTCCGCCGCCCGTGCTGAAGATGTCGGTCACGGTACCGGTCGCCAGATCGATCTGGGCCGCGCCGCCCTGTCCGGCCACGACGGCGGAGAAGGGATTGGCGCAGGGGAGAGCGTCCTTCGACAACTGGATGCCCTCGATGTTCGAGAGCTGCGGAATCGAGAACAGCTGCGGTGACGTGTAGGGGAGGTTTCCGATGCCACCGCCGCCCGTGCATTCCACTTCCATGCCGGAGATGCGGATCTTTGCTGCCGTGATCTGATAGAAGTTGAGGATGCTGTCCAGATTCGAATTGAAGGTGACGGCAAGTCGTCCCGTGCCGAGCGCTGTACAACTCAGAGTCGAGTTCTTTGTGAGCGTCTGCGCTGTGGTGATGAACAGGCCGCTCGCATCGAAGATCTCCTCGGTTTCGATACTTGACATGATCTCGGGTGAAGTCGAGGCAACCCAACGGATCGGCCCGCCGGTGATGATCGAATCGGCGGGCTGACGAACCATGCCCGTGACCGTTCCGATCATGCCGCCGACGAGGGAGGGTGGATAGGACACGGTGTACTCGATGTCGTCGTCGACCTCCGATCGGACGCCGACCAGCTGGCTGAAGTGAGAGAATGAACCGCTGAGTCGTGTCGTGTTGGCCGTGGCATCGACAACGAGTTCGATGTCGTCGAGGGCCTCGGCGACACCCTGTGAGGCCGTGAGAGCGACCATCAGGCCGGTCGTCACCATGCCCGCCGTGTTCAGATCCGGCGGGCCCATGTCGAAGGTTGCTGTCACCGGCATGAGGAACTGAAGGCCATCCGGTTCCATACGGTACGCCAGTTCGGGATTTGCAACCGCGAGCTGCGGGTCGAGTTCGGCGCTGGTGAGCCGGGTGATGGTGATGAGTTCATTGGTCATCAGCGCACCGGCCGGGATGTCGAGCACGAGCAGGCCGTCGCCCGAGAC
>JBFIHP010000696.1:0-2480 GCA_041601735.1 Planctomycetota bacterium
ACGTCATCCCGCGCGACAAGTTCTTCCTCCGCAACATCCAGTTCGATTCGACCGACGCGATCCTGCTGGCCCTTGCCGGTCGCTGGGGCTCCTTCGCCCTGAAGCGGAGCCCGGTCATGCGCGAGGCCTTCAACTCGGCGCTGCGCAAGCTGTCGATCGACATGCCGGAGGTCGATGCCCTGCCGGTCGAGTCCGCCCACTTCCTGCAGGTGGGGAAGGGCAACGAGAACGCCGGCGAGAACCTCCAGGTGATCTGCGCCGCGGTCTTCGGGCGCCGGACGATCCGCTTCGACTACGCGGGACGCCGCGACGAGAAGGCGGCGCGCCGCAAGGTCGATCCCTACGGCCTCGGGATCTCGGAGGGCGAGTGGTACCTCGTCGGCCACTGCCACGCGCGCCAGGGCATCCGGATGTTCAAGCTCGCGCGGGTGCGCGGCGCCGCGGCACTGACCGGCGCCTCCGATGCCGGCCAGGAGTTCGAGATTCCGAAGGACTTCCGCATCGACGACCATCTCAATCGTCGGGCCTGGGACTTCGGCGACGGCACGCCGGTCGAGGTCCGCCTCGAGGTTCCTCGCGATCTGGCGGCGCAGCTCAGCCACGAGGCGACCCTGAACTTCAAGATCGAGCGCGGCGACGAGTTGCTCTCGCCCGCCGAGATGGGTGACGAGGAGCGGATGATCCTGCGCTTCGAGGCGAAGCAGCCCGACAAGATGGTTGACTGGGTGCTCTCGCTCGGTCCCGACGTCGAGCTGCTCGACCCGGCGGTCCTGCGCGAGCAGCTCATCGAGCGCGTGGCGAGATTCCGCGCCGCCTACGGGAGCGCAAAGCGATGAACCTCTCGCTCGAGACCGTCCTGCGCTGCCTCGATATCCTGCCGCTCGTGCGCGAAAACCAGGGCATCCAGCTCGCCGAGCTGGCGCAGCGCTCGGGCATCGACAAGAAGACCATCGTCGATCAGCTCATTCCCACGCTCATGCTCTGCGGCGCGCCGCCCTACATGCCGCACGACTACGTGAGCATCTGGCTCGAAGGCGATCACGTCTACGTCGAGTTCGCCGACCACTTCCGCCGGCCCGTCACCCTGCTGCCGATCGAGATCACGGCGCTCCACCTCGCGCTCACCAGCGCGGCGCGCCCCGGTGAACACGATCCGGCCGTACGCGGGCGCATCGAGGAGCTGCGCGAGAAGATCGAGCGCGCCCTCCCCGAACAGCAACGGGTCTTCCTCGAGGAGTCGAACCGGATCAGCCTCTCGGACCACCCCGACCAGGGCTCTCCGATCCTCGAGGAGATCCGCCGCGCCGTCTCCGGGCGGCGCAAGATCGAGATCGAATACCTCTCCTTCGGCGACAGCCGGATGAAGACGCGCACCGCGCATCCGCACGCCATCCTGGTGAAGGACGGCGTCACCTACGTGCCCTGCTTCGACGAACTGCGGGGGCACATGGTCACCTTCCGGCTCGACCGGATCAACCGGATCCGCGTGCTCGGCGAGAGCTTCGTCCCCGACGAGAGCTTCGACGTCGAGACCCTGGCCCGCGAGGGCTTCAGCAGGCCGGCCGAGGACGACGAGTTCGACGTCCGGCTCGAGGCCCGGGGCAACGCCGCGAGGCAGCTGGCCGAGACCCTCGACCAGCGGCAGTGGCGCTGGGTGGACGAGGAGCAGCTCGAGATCCGCCTCGCGACCTCGCGACCGCGTTCGGTCGTGCGCTGGTCGCTCTCCTATGGACCCGATCTCGTGATCGTCGAGCCCGAGAGCGTCCGCGAGCTCGCCCGCGAGGAGCTCGAGCAGATCGCCCGGCGGCACTCCTGAGCCCCTGTTTCTCGCCATCCCCCGGGCTGCGGCGCAACGTCGCAACGAGGGCGACGTATCCAAGAGGGCGGCCTTTCTTGACCCTCGTTCCGAGGGGCCGTTACGATCACTCGCCACGAACAACCGGAGACTCGCGCGTGCGCTCTCACATCTTCGCCTTCTCATTCGTCGTCCTCCTCGCTCTCACCGGAGGCGCCCGGCCCCTCGCCGCGCAGGAGGAGGCGATCGACCGCTGGTTCGATCGGGCCGAACTCTTCGCCTCGAAGGGGCTCTGGCGTCGCGCCGGCAACTACTTCGCGAAGGTCGTCGAGGCGGAGCCGGACGACGAGGAGGCCGCGCGCAAGCTGGCCACCGCCCTCATGGGCTCGGGCGGCTACGAGGATCTCGATGCGCTGAGCAGGCGCTGGCTGGATGCGAAGCCGGACGATCGCGACTGGCTCCTCGTCCGTCACGACCTCCTGCGCGAGACCGGTCGCGACGACGAGGCGCTGGCGCTGCTGCGGGCCTTCCTCGGCGAGCGCAAGGACTACGAGGTCGAGTCGCTCATCGGGCGGATCCATCAGGATCAGGGCCGCGACGAGGAGGCGAAGAAGGTCTTCGAGGCCCTCGTCGATCGCGCCAAGGAGGAGATCGTCGTCGAGGCTCGCGACCTCACCGGCCTCGC
>JBFIHP010000697.1:0-2477 GCA_041601735.1 Planctomycetota bacterium
CGGATTCGGCCGCAACCTCGGTCCTGAGCTCGGGCTCGGCGACCGGTCCGACCTCGGCCTCGCTCTCGACAGGATGATCCGGGGCCTCCTCGCTCGCTGCGACCGCGACCGCGGCCTCGGTCGGGTCGGCGGCGAGGAGGCTAGCGATGCGGGCCTCGATGCGCTCGATCTCGCGGGCGGAGTCCTGGTACCAGTCCTGCGACCAGACCCGCATCAGGGTCCAGCCCAGCGCGGCGAGGACGCTCTCGCGGATGCGATCGCGATCGCGGGCGGTCGCGGCATCGCGGTAGCAGGCGCCGTCGCAGGCGATGCCGAGGACATGACGCTCGGGGTCACGCGGGTCGCGTACCGCGACGTCGATGCGGAAGCTCGACGAACCGAGATCGCGATCGACGACGTGGCCGCGCTCCTCGAGCGCTGTGGCCAGCGCCGCCTCGAGCTGGCGACCCCGGCCCGGGTCCGGTCGCGTCGCGGCCTGGTCGCCGAGCGCACGAGGACCGCGTTCGGCGTACTCGAGGAAGGACTTGAGGTGCGCGACGCCCAGGGCCTGCGAACGCGCCAGGTCGATCTGTTCGGGACGGATCGACGAGAAGACCACGAGCTCGCGGCGCGCGCGCGTGATGGCGACGTTGAGGCGGCGTTCGCCGCCCTCGCGATTGAGCGGGCCGAAGTTCATCGTGACCTTCTCGGCGGCGTCCGGGCCGTAGCAGATCGAGAACAGGATGATGTCGCGCTCGTCGCCCTGGACGTTCTCGAGGTTCTTCACGAAGACGCGGTCCTCGGAGTCCTCGACGAAGTAGGTCTCCAGCGCCGGATGCTCGCGCCGCCGCTGGTCGAGCAGGTCCATGATCAGATCCTGCTGCGCCTTGCTGAAGGCGACGACGCCGATGCTCTTCGATTCTTCGGGCGCTTCCAGGCGCCTCGCCAGCTCGTCGACGATGGCTCTCGCCTCGAGCTCGTTGGTCGCGGTGCCGGAACGGTCGTAGACGCCGCCGACGAATTCGAGGGACACGCCGCGCGCGCCGTCGGCACCGAGCGGCGCCGGGAAGGTCTGCAGACGACCGTCGTAATAGTGGTGGTTGGAGAAGGCGATCAGCCCCTCGTGGCGACTGCGGTAGTGCCAGAGCAGGCGCAACGAACGGAGACCGCCCGCCTCGCACTCGTCGAGGATGCTCTCGAGCTCCTCGACCAGCTCCTCGTCCGGCTCGTCGTCGTCGGTCTGGCGATCGAAGAAAGTCGTGGGCGGCAGCTGCCGCGAATCGCCCACGACGACGGCGGCACGACCCCGGGCGAGGGCGCCGATGGCGTCCCAGACCGGAATCTGCGAGGCCTCGTCGAAGATGACCAGATCGGCGCGGGGGAAGTCCGGGCCCAGGTACTGGGCGACGCTCAGCGGGCTCATGAGCAGGCAGGGCTTCAGCCTCGGCAGGAGCTCGGGCAGGCTCTCGAAGAGGCGGCGAATCGGCAGGTGGCGCCGCTTCAGCTTGAGCTGTCGCTGGAGGATGCCGACCTCGGAGCGGGCCGAGACCTGCCGGTCGAGCGCCGGCGCGCGGGCGCCGATGCGCGCCTCGAGGACGCGTCGGGCCAGATCCATCTGCTTGCGGTCGAGGTCGCGGAAGTTCTCGATGAGACGTTCGTGTTCACGGCTGTTGAAGCGGAGGAGGAGCTTGCTTGCCGCGAGCCTGCGGTCGAGCCAGACCTCGAGGAAGCTGCGCTCGAAGACCCGGAGCGCGGACGCCGGTTCGATCCGACCCTGCTCCAGTTCGCGAATCAGATCGTCGAGTCCCGAGCGCGATCCCTCGGCCCGGAGCCGCGCCCAATGACACCAGGGCCGGAGATCGCGCAGGCCCGCGCGGATGCGGCTCGCCAGGGTCGCGAGAGCGGCGAGCAGCGCGGGTTCATGGGCGTCCGGCCCGGCGTCCTCGGCGAAGCGCGTCAGCTCCCGGAAGCCGAGGATGCGCTCCTCGAGCTCGCGTCCGGCCCCGGCCAGCCTCTCGAGGTCGCGGCGTCGCGGACCGCCTTCGGCCGCGAGATCGCGCCGCTCGGTTGCGAGCGCCAGGAGTCGATCGCGCAGCGGGGCCGTCCCGGACGAGCCGAGGGCGGCGAGGCGGCCGCGGAAGCGACCGGCCCAGTCGAGTCGGGCCGCGAGTTCCTTCCAGTCGCCGCGACCGGCGCGCCAGGCGCGGCCGAAATACCGAGCCTCGTCGCCGCCGGGAAGCGCCAGCGCGGTTTCCTCCTCGCGGAGCTTCCTGATCCGCTCCAGGCCGGCGATCAGGGTGTCGGTATCGGGCACTGCGCCCAGCACGTAGGGCTTGACCGCCCGCCGCGCGATGAGGCCGCGAAAGAAGGAGAGCGGAGGAAAGGAGGCGCGTGCGCGTCGCAACGCGTCGATGTGGGGCCCGGGGTCGCCCTCGACGAGGGCGTCGTCGAAGCGGGACCGGAGTTCGCCGCGGAGGCGGTCGCGCTCGATCCCGCGA
>JBFIHP010000698.1:0-2470 GCA_041601735.1 Planctomycetota bacterium
GCCTCCCGCCGGAGGCGGCGGCGCTCCGCTCCGCGTGTCCGGTCGGGTCTCAAGTCGAGGCAGGATTCGATCCGATAAGGAGAGGCCGATTCGTCCGTAGAGAACACCCCTGATCGCCCTTCGCAGCAGGCCGCCCCGCACCGGGATTCGCGCCGGACACGAGCGCTTGCCTACGCGAGGGCCATGGAGCCCGCCATGAACGTCGCCCGCCTCGTCTCCATCTGCATCCTCGTCACGGCCTCCGTCTCGGCCCAGTCTCAGTCGTCGCAATCGGTGACGCTCTACCGGGATGCGAGGGGCCGTCCCCATGCCGTCTCGACCGACGATGCCGCGGCCTACTACGGCTTCGGGCTCGCGCAGATGCGCGACCTGCCGGTGACCCTGGCCACCAACATGGCGATGGCCTCCGGCGAGCTGGCGTCGATCTTCGGACCCGGGCCGATCTCGGTCTCCGGTCTCGGCCAGAACGTCCACTTCGACCTCAGGACGCGACTGCATCGGATCGAGGAGATCGCGACGAGCCAGATCGCGGCGATGCCCACCGACATCAAGCAGAAGCTCGATGCCTACGTCCAGGGCCTGAACTTCGGCCGCCTCGAATGGCTCGGCAACGCCGCCCAGCTCGCCTTCAACACGGAGCCGCGATTTCACGACCTGGCGACGATCCAGCGCCTTCTGTCGCGACCGATCACGCTCGACGACGTCGTTCGACACGGCGTTCAGATGAACGGTCTGACCGCGATCTCGGTCATGGAGACCCTGGCCTGGTCCCAGATTCCGGGCGCCCAGGAGAGCCACCTCCGGACAGCGTCCAACAGCTTCGCGATCGGCCCCAAGGCCTCGACCTCGGGCAAGTCGATGCTGGTCATGGACCCGCACCTCGGCTTCCAGGACCTCGGCCAGCTCCGCGCGAACTTCGCCCACATCAGCGGCGGCAGCACCGACGTCGCCGGCATCACCTTCCCCGGCTTCCCCTGCATCGTGATGGGCTTCACCGACAAGCTCGCCTGGGCCCTGACCGCGAACAACCCCGACGTCTCCGACGTCTGGCAGGTCGCCACCACGCCGACGGGAAGCGACTTCATGTTCGATGGGCAGCCTCGCCCCATCATCCGGGACACCGTCCTGATCGAGGTCTGGAATGACGTCAGCGACACCCTGAACACCGAGGTTCACGAACGCGCCTACGCCGGAAGCCTCGACCGCCCGGTCATCCGCGAGATCGCGGCCGCGGGCGGGAGCGGCGGCGAGATCTGGTACGGCGGCGCCACCTTCGCCACGTCGAAGTCGCTCTTCGAGTTCTTCATCCGGTTGAGCGAGGCCGCCGACGTCGGCAAGGCCCGCAACGTCTTCGACATGAACGTGATCCTCAGCAACAACGTCCTGATGACTGACTCGAAGGGGACGCTCGGCCACATCCACGCCGGGCGGGTGCCCCTCCGCGGTCCGGCCACGCCGGGAACCACCTGGGCGCAGGTCCAGGACGGCAGCTCCTCGGCCTACCAGTGGAGCCAGGTCCATCCGGCCGCCGATCTCCCCTATGAGGCGCTGAAGAGCAAGGGGAACGCCGCTCCGCAGACGCACAAGTGGGTCCAGTGCAACACCACGGCCGACCGGGTCCGTATCGGCACGAACATCGACCTGAACGACTACCCCGAGTACATGGTCCACCCGACCACAACGGACCTCTCCTGGCGACAGGTCCGCGGCCGCGAACTCCTGAGCTCGGCGACTCCGATCAACGGCGCCGAGCTGCGCGCCATCGCGATCGACGACCTCGACCTCTGGTGGCGCGCGGTCGAGCCGCTGGCGGACCAGGTGATGACCGAATTCGGCCTCTGGCAGAACGCGAACCTCGCGACGACGATGAACCGCATGGCGGCCTGGAACCGCTCCACGGCGCCGGACCTCGCCGAGCCTCTGATCAGCCACCTCGTGCGCGCCTGCTACGGCCGCGAGCTGAGCCAGATGGAGCAGGCCGGTCAGCCCCTGCCCTCGGTCGTCGACTTCAGCTTCCCCACCGAGGTCCCCGATCTCGCGACCTGGACCTCGGCCGGCTGGCTGCCCAACCGTCAGGCGATGGCCACGGCCCTCGTCAAGGCCGATCAGACCTGGCGCGACTGCATCAATCCGGTCCTGCCGCAACTCACCTTCCCGGGTTCGCCCTGGACCCCCGCGCCCTGGCAGGGACTCTCGCAGCAGGAGGCTGTCTGGGGTACGGCACACTACATCAACCTGACGCCCTACAGCGCTCCTGCGAACGCCGCGGGCTACCCCGCGCCGGGCAACGTCAGCCTGCTCACTCTCGAGAGCAGCTTCATCGAGCGCCCCTGGGAGACCATCCTCGAGAACGCGACCGTGCTCGGGCAGACCGGCACGCTGATCCAGTTCCCGGTCGATGCCGGAGCGCACACGATGCTCCAGGTGGAATTCGCCTCGGGCGGACCCGATGCCTGGTTCCTCGAGGCCA
>JBFIHP010000699.1:0-2460 GCA_041601735.1 Planctomycetota bacterium
CACCGTATGGGGGATCAGGCGGCGGTGAGGCGGCGCTGGATCTCGGCGCCCTTCAGGCCGAGGCGGCGGAGGAGGAGGATGAGCGCCGCGCTGAGGAGCCAGACGACGACGGCGTGGGTCCAGACGTTCCAGGCGAAGGGGTCGATGACCTCGGTGAGCGACTTCGCGACGAAGGGATGGGCCAGGTAGATGCCGTAGGTGAGCGTCCCCAGCCAGGCCACGAAGCGCGGCATCCTGGGCGAGAAGGCCAGCCCCAGCGCCAGGAGGACCATGACGACGGCGATCCGCCTGCCCATGTCCTCGTGGAAGCCGATGAGGGGCTCGGCGAGCCAGCCGAGCATGGCCAGGGCCGGAACGATGAGGAGGACGAACCGGCGCCTGCGATCGTCCAGGCGCCTGGCCTGGCCGAGCGCCAGGCCCCAGAGGATGAGCGGCGAGGCGTGGAGCCAGGCGTCCCAGGGCAGCGGCGGCGCCTGCATGTCGAGTCGAAACGAGACCGCGACCTGGAGACCCAGGCCGAGGACCGCGGCATGCATCGCCAGGCGGAAGGGGTCGATGCGGACGAGCAGGGGCGCCGCGAGCTTCCAGGCCATGAGCGCGCAGAAGGCGAAGGGCAGGAACCAGAGCGAGGCGTGGCCGCCGGCCGTGAGCATCCAGGGTTCGAGCCGCGCGGCGATGCCGCCCTCGCGGACCAGGCCCACCACCGCCGCGAGCGCGACGTAGAGCAGCGACCAGCGCAGCCAGGGCATCATCAGGCTCACGAACTTCCGCCGACCGAAGAGGCGCAAGGGCTCCGCCGACTGGCTGCCGGCGTTGAGCGCGAACATCATCGCCAGGAAGAGGAACATGCCGAAGCGCACGCCGAAGAAGACGTCGTCACCGCGCATGTGATGCGCCACCACCGAGAAGTTCGCGAGGATCCGCAGCGGCGCGAGGAGACTGAGATCGCGGGGCGGAGAGTGGGCCGGATGCGTGGCGCTGCGCTGCGCCCGCGGCGTCTTCACCTGTCCGGATGTGATGGTCTTCGGATTCAAACGCGCTCGTCCGCCGGCCCCTTGTCCCTATCGGTCAAGGAAAGCGACGGACCGAGGCGAAAGCCGCGATCAGCTCATTCGGCGGAAGAGCGGGTGTTCATGCAGCGCGGGCCCGGGCAGGCCGAACTCGTGCATCAGGGGCGCCGGCCCGACAGGCCGACAATCGAGAGGAGCGCCGGCCCGACAGGCCGGCTCTCGATCTTCGTCGCGCCGTGACTGCCGCTCGGTCAGAGCGGCGCTCCTGCGGCGCTCCTCGGGCGCTCTCAGTGGTCGAGGTCGAGCTTCTGGAGCTTGGGCGCGATCACGAAGCGGCAGTAGCCCTGGTTCTTGTTGCGGCGGTAGTAGTCCTGGTGGGACTCCTTCGCCTTGTAGAAGGTCGTGGCCGGGCTGATCTCGGTGACGATGGGCGAGCTGAACTTCGGCGCCGCCTTCTCCTTCGACTTCCGGGCGGCGAGGCGCTGGGCATCGTCGTGCCAGAAGATCACCGAGCGATACTGCGTGCCGACATCGTTGCCCTGACGGTTGAGCGTCGTGGGGTCGTGCAGCTTCCAGAACCACTCGAGGAGGTGCTCGAATGGCAGCTCCTCGGGGTCGAAGGTCACCTGGACGACTTCGGCGTGTCCGGTCGTCCCGCTGCAGACCTCCTCGTAGCTGGGGTTCTCGATCTCGCCGCCCATGAAGCCGGACTCGATCTTCTCGACTCCTTGCACCTGCTGGAGCACCGCCTCGATGCACCAGTAGCAGCCCGCCCCCAGGGTCGCGATCTCGCGCCCACTCGAGTCCTTCGCAGTCATCTCGTCCTTCGCTCCCTGTTCCGCCGCACGGTTCTCGGCCTGCGCCTCGGCGGCGGTCGACTCGCCTCGGTTCTCGTTCGTCTCGTCGCCCGTCTTCGATCCGCAGCCGCCGTTCAGGGCGACGAGGAACAGCAGGGTGACGAAGAATGTACCGGTCCTGATCATCACGAATCCTCGTTTCGGTGTCATCCTCCCTGCAACCCGGAGCGAAGCCAAGGCATTCCCGCCGCCCGGAACTCTCAACGGTGCTCCTCGATCGTGGGGGCCCGCAGGCGGCGCCAGGCCGCGCTCAGGGCCCCGCGCTCGGCGGCGGGTAGGAACTGGTCGAGGGTCAGCAGTGCCGGGGAAATCCGTCGGTCCTCGCGGACGCCCTCGATCGTCGCGGCCGCTCCTTCGCGACCTTCGTCGCGATGGAGACCGAGCGTCTCCAGGGCTCTCCGCGCCGCGGCGGCGAGTTCGACGGCTCTCTCGGGGTCGCCGGCCGCGGCGCTCAGAACGGCCGCCAGGGCGTCCTGCAGGGCCGGCCTGACGACGCGCTCGCGGCCGTGTCGGCGCCGGCCTCCGCCCGGGCCGCGGCCGGGCCCCGGGCCTCGCCCCGGTCCGGGTCCGCGCCCGAGTCCGCCCTCGGGAGG
>JBFIHP010000700.1:0-2459 GCA_041601735.1 Planctomycetota bacterium
TCAAGCCCGAGATCGTCGCGCCCGGTACCCACGTACAGGCCGGCGTCCCGCAGACCAACTACGGCGGCGGCGGCGTCTGCAACGACTTCTGGCCTCTCGGGCAGACGCTCTACGGCTGGTCGAGCGGCTCGAGCCACTCGACACCGGCGGCCGCCGGCGCTTCGGCTCTCATTCGCCAGTGGTATCTGAACAACGGTCAGTCGCCGCCGTCACCGGCGCTGACCAAGGCCCTGCTGGCCAACACGGCCAAGTACCTCACCGGTACGGGCGCCAACGACACCCTGCCCAGCAACAGCCAGGGCATGGGGCTCGTCAACCTCGGCAGGACCTTCATGCCGGCATCGCGCATCGTCGTCGATCAGACCCAGGTCCTCGGCGCCGCCGGTTCCTCGTGGAGCACGACCGGCTCCGTGGTCGATAACAGCCTCCCTCTCCGGGTGACGCTGGCCTGGTCCGACGCTCCCGGCGCCTCCTCGACCTCGCCCTGGGTCAACGATCTCGATCTCAGCGTGACGGTTGGCGGGCAGACCTATCGGGGCAACGTCTTCTCCGGCGCCACCTCGATCAGCGGCGGAAGCCACGACTTCCGCAACAACCTGGAGTCGGTCTTCCTGCCCGCCGGCGTGTCGGGTGCGCTCACCGTGACGGTGACCGCGGCGAGCATCGGCGGCGACGGCGTGCCCGGAAACGCGGATGCCACCGATCAGGACTTCGCGATCGTCATCTGGAACGCGACCGAGAACCTGACTCCGCCGGTTGCGGGCTTCAGCGGTTCGCCGGTCTCGGGGACCGCGCCCCTCACGGTGAACTTCAGCGATCAGTCCACCGGCAGCGTCTCGGCCTGGTCCTGGAACTTCGGGGACGGCGGCACGAGCACCGCGACGAATCCCTCTCACACCTACACGAGTCCCGGCATCTACGACGTCTCTCTCACGGTGAGCGGGCCCGCGGGAAGCGATTTCGTCACCATGACCGGCTACGTGAGCGTTACCGCGCCGCCGCCGCCGGCAGCGCCCTCCGGCCTGAGCGCGACCGAGACCGGCTCCGACTCGATTCGCATCGACTGGATCGACAATGCCGGCAGCGAGGACGGCTTCGAGATCGAACGGTCAGCGGACGGAACGACCTTCTCGCCGCTGTCCTCGGTCGGCCCCGATGTCGTGAGCTTCAACGACGTCGGGTTGCTCGCCGACACGACCTACTGGTATCGCGTACGGGCGTTCAACTCCCAGGGTGCCTCGGGCTACTCGAACACGGCCGATGCCACGACTCTCGCGGCCGGTGTGACCGACTACCTCGCCACCGGTGACCTGCCCGCCGCCGGATCGGTCGTCGGCACCTACGCCGCGACGCATGTCCTCGACGGCAGCAGCCAGTACATCGAGGAGGTGCTCTCCGGCGGCAAGCCGTCGCGCCGCCACAGCCATCTCGAGCACGTCTGGACCTTCGACGTCGCCCCCGCGAGCAGCCTGACCTTCGAGATCGACGCCTGGCACAGCCCCTCGACCGATGGAGACGATTTCGAGTTCGCCTGGTCGAGCGACAATCAGAACTTCACGTCCATGCTGGTCGTGACCGCGACGACGGCCGGCGGCTCGGCGCTCAGTTACGCCCTGCCTCCGACGCTCAACGGTACGCTCTACATCCGCGTGCGGGACCTCGATCGGACCCGCGGCAATCAGGGTCTCGACCGGATCCACGTGGATCGGATGCTGATCCGTTCGATCGGCGCCGGCGTTCCTCAGGCGCCGCAGGCCCCCCTCAACCTGGCAGCACAGCCCCAGTCCTCCTCGTCGGTAGGACTCGCCTGGACCGATGTCTCGAACAACGAAGACGGCTTCGAGGTCGAACGTTCGCTCGATGGCACGACCTTCTCCCTGCTCGTGTCCTTGCCGGCCGACTCCACGGCACACGTCGATCTCGGGCTGAGCCCGGGTCAGACCTACTGGTACCGCGTTCGCGCCTTCAACGCGGTCGGTTCGTCTCCGTATTCCAACACCGCATCGGCGACCCCGGGGTCGGTCGATGACGTGCCGGTCTCGGAGACGACGCTCGTGGGCTCGATCAACCAGGGCAGTTTCGTGGACGTCTTCGTCGCCGACGGCATCGAGGAGGAGCTCCGCGAGTATCGGAGCGGAGGACCGCCGTCATCGCGTGTTTCGAGCCTCGAGCATGTCTGGACCTTCAGCGTGACCGGAGGGGCGTCCGTCAGCTTCCACCTGACCGCTCGCAAGTCCGCGTCGTCGGACAACGACGACTTCGATTTCGGCTACTCGATCGACGGCGGGCAGACCTACCTTCCCATGGTGACGGTGACGAATACCGCGAGTGTGGGCGAGGTCAGCTTCGCCTTGCCGCCGACCACGAGCGGCACGGTCATGGTCAGGGTCATCGACACCGATCGGAACCCGGGGGGCGGCGACCGCGATTCCGTCTTCGTCGATCGGATGTACATCCGA
>JBFIHP010000701.1:0-2456 GCA_041601735.1 Planctomycetota bacterium
CCTGGGCCAAGCGGCTCTCGGCCCTGAGGCGCTCGCCGGGCGACGAGCGCCTCGCCATCGTCGACCTGATCTTCGATTTCGGCCTGATCGATCCCGGGCTCAGCGAGGCGCTCTCCGACAGCGCGCGCGGCAGCCGCGACTGGCGCCTGCGGTCGATGGCGCTGCGGGCCCTGGCCTTCCAGCGCGAAGACGTCCTCGACAGGCGCATCGCCCGTCTCGGCAACGACAAGGTCTGGCAGGTGCGCCTCGCCCTGGCCGAGGCGCTCGGCGCCTTCCGCTCGCGCGAGACCATCGACGAACTCCTCGAGCTCCTGGACGACGAACACCTGCGCGTGCGTGCGGCGGCGGCGAGGAGTCTCGCCGATCTCAGCGGCGTCGGACTCGGCACCTCGAAGAAGCGCTGGAAGGACTGGCTCGACGAGAAGGGGCCGGACTGGCAGCTGCCTGATCGCGGCACCGCGCGGCAGATGCGCGCCGGTGCGCCTGACGACACCCGCTATGCCCGCTACTTCGACCTGGTCATACCCAGCAACCGCGTGGTCTTCGTGCTCGACAAGAGCGAGAGCATGTACTGGGGCCTCTGGGACGGCGCCGTGGGGCAGGTCCGGAGCTTCCTCGACGAATCGGGGCCCACGACCTTCTTCGGCCTGATCGAGTACGACGACGGCGTCCGCGTCTTCAAGAAGAACCTCATGGCCGCCAACGGCAGCAACACGAAGAAGGCCCTGTCCTTCCTGACGCGGAGCCGGCCGACCGGCGCCACCAACATCATGGACGGCCTGCGCGCCGCCTGGGAATTCAACTCCTGCGACTCGGTCGTCCTCCTCTCCGACGGCCTGCCGAATCGCGGCCGACCCTCGGCGCCCGAGGGCATCCTCGACGCCATCGCGGAGATGAACCGCTACGAGCGTATCGCCCTGCACACGGTGCAGATGCTCCAGGGCCGGGTCATCGCCCACGACGCGCCCGAGGGTGCCGAGACGGCGCCGCTCGGCCCCGCGGAGGCGGCGCGCCGCGACACCCTGCGGCGGATGGCCGGCAACGACGAGCTCGGCGGCTTCCTGCAGAAGCTCGCGCGCCGCAACGAGGGCGGTTTCGGCCTCGGCTTCGGCGACATCCGCACGCCGCCACCCGGCACGCGCTTCGGCCCGGGCACCGACCGATGATCCGCGCGCTCCCGATCGTCGCCCTGCTCGCCGCCGCCGTGATCGCGCAGGAGAAGATCATCCGCCTGGACGATGGCCGGCGGCTGCCGGTGATCTCCAGCGCCCTGAAGGACGGCCTCGTCCATGCCGAGACCTCGCTCGGGCCCCTGGTCTTTCCGGACGAGCGCCTGGCGCGTGCAGGCGGGACGACGCCGCCGGCGCAGCTTCCGGTCGGCATCCTGCGGATCAGCGAGAGCGACATCCTCCGGGTCGAGAGCGACCTCGATCGTGATCGCCACCGGCAGCTCGCCCAGGGCCTCGAGATCTTCGCGCGCTACCTCCGGCGGCACTACGGGCTGGAGCAGGCCGACATGATCGGCGCTCCCTACCGCGTTCGTGCCTGGCGCCGCCGCGCCGACTTCAAGGACATCCAGGCTCGCCTCGCGCCCGCGATCTCGGAGAAGAAGGGTCGCGGCTTCGGCGAGGGCGTGGCCGGCTTCTATGCCCCCGACCTCGGCGAGGTCCACTTCTGGGACGGCGGCTCGGGGCGTGTCGGCGCGCGCATGGAGCTCGCCCAGCACGAACTCTGTCACCTCTTCAATCACCTGCTGGCACGCTCGATGGGGCGGGGTGGAATGCCGACCTGGTTCGAGGAGGGCAGCGCCGTCTACTACTCGATGACCATCGCCGACGAGACCCTCGACGCGGCGGAACCGCCCGAACCCCTCGAGCACGAGGCCTCGCTCGTGGCGGTGATCAGCGACCTCGAGGACGAGCGGGCCTACGGTCTCGAGGAGCTGATGGCGGTGCCCTACGAGCGCTTCCTCGGCCGGGAGTACTCCTGGAGCTGGGCGCTCGTGCGCGAGCTCCGGCAGGCCGACGGCGGGAGCCGCTGGCCGCGCCTGCTCGACTGGCTGCGGAAGGGCGAGAAGGAGGCGGCGGGCTTCGACGCGGTGCTGGGCACGCGCCGCGCCGCCTTCGAGAAGGCCTGGCATCGCCGTCTCCGGCTGGCGGCGCCGCTGCTCGTGGATCGTCACCTCCGCCGCAACGAGCGCCTGGTCGCGGTCGCCACCGCGATGAAGAAGCCCTCGGCCGAGCTGGCGCGGAGCTACCGTTCGATCGCCCGTTCCTACGCCTCGGTCGAGGAGGCCGGCCCCGCGCTCGCCTTCTTCGAGGCCGCCTGGCGCGGCGGGGCCGAGGAGGCCTCGGATCGCCTGCTCGCGGCGCGACTGCGCGCGCGCCTGGCCGGCGCGGCCGAAGACGAGGTCTGGCCCGGGGCCGCACTCGTCGATCTCCGCCGCGCCGTCGAAC
>JBFIHP010000702.1:0-2455 GCA_041601735.1 Planctomycetota bacterium
CGAGACGAGAAGGGGCACGACGCCGCCGCCCTCGAGGACGAGCGCGCGCGCCGCCTCCTGCCCGGGCGCCTCGGGCCAGCGGCTGAGACGTTCGATCAGCGCGGCGGTGCCGGTCGGACGCGGCTCGTCCTGGGGTGCGGCGTCGGCCGTCGGGCGCGGCTCGGTTCGCGGAGGACCGAAGACCGGAGGTTCGTCCACCTGCGCGAAGGCGGCGCTGGAGAGGATCAGGAGGCTCAGGGCGGTCAGATGAAGTCGCGTCATGGCGGCGCTCCTCGGCGATCAGGGGAGCGCCGAGTGTAGCGACACGGGGACGTCGATACGAGGCTTCGGGATCGAATCGCCGGTCCCCGGGAACCGGCCCGGCCCGCTCGAGGAATTCGAAACCCCGGAGGCTCGTCAGTCGTGGTAGGTGATCACCTTGAGGTCACCCAGCTCGTTGGGCTGCATCACCAGGAAGTACTTCCGCGCATCCCGGCGGTTGGTCTCCTTGTCGACGTGATAGCAACAGACCAGCACCCCGCCTTCGCGGAGATCGACCTTCTTCGCCTGCCTCTCGGCCTCGTCGGCGTCGTCGAAGGACTGGCCGTCGATCGCGGCGCCGTCGATGAAGGCATGGTAGGTGACCTGCTCGGTCTGGACGGCCGAGCGCATCTTGCGCTCCATCTCGCTCCAGCGCTTGCCGAGGATCTTGCGGAACTCGGCCTCGTTCCTCGCCTTCTCCTCGAGATCGAAGTTGAAGGGATAGTCGACGAGGCGGACGAGCGCATCGACGTCGCGCTTCATCATGGCGTTGTGGAAGCTGAAGGCGAGCTCCCGGGCGCGCTCGAGGGCGGCCGTGTCGTCCTCCTTGCAGCTCGTCGTCAGGGCGCCCAGCACCAGGACGAGCAGACCCGCGAGGAGAATTCGAAGCAACGATACCGCCATCATCCCGCCTCCATGAATTCGCGTGACCGACCGCCGCGCCGGCGGACGAAGCCGGCCAGGCCGGCGACCAGGTGCTCGGCGTCGCCGCCCGAAGCGATGATCTCCCGGGCGTCCTCGAAGGCCGCGATCAGGAGCCCCTCGTCGTCGAGAGCGCGCATGACCGCGATCTGGCCGTGCTGTTTCAGACCCATCATGTCGCCGGGTCCTCGCAGTTCAAGATCACGCTCGGCGATGAGGAAGCCGTCCTCGGTCTCCTCGAGCAACCGCAGCCGTTCGGATCCGGCCGCCTCCCTCGACTTCACCAGGAGATCGCAGAAGCCCTCGGCGCCGCCCCGCCCCACCCGACCGCGCAGCTGGTGGAGCTGCGCGAGTCCGAAGCGCGAGGCGCCGACGACGACGATCCGTCGGGCATCGGGAACGTCCACGCCCACCTCGATGACGGTGGTCGCGAACAGGACCCTGACGTCGCCGCGGCGGAAAGCTTCCAGGTTCTCGCCCTTCTCCTTCTCGTCCTGGCGGCCGTGCAGCGCGGCCACGGGCAGGCCGCGGAAGTGGCGCTTCGCGATCCGACGGCCGTCGACGAGCAGCGAGGGGATCGAGGCCTCTTCGCTCTCGACCGCCGGGAAGACGATGTAGGCCTTCTCGCCCCGGCGGGCCTCGTCCGCGACCAGCTGCCAGTCGTAGGGGCCGTCCGCCTGGGTGCTGTGGATGCGGGTCAGGACCGGCTTGCGGCCCGGGGGCCGCTCGTCGAGGACCGAGAGGTCGAGATCCGAGTAGACCGTCATGGCGAGGCTGCGCGGAATCGGGGTCGCGCTCATGGCGAGAAGATGCGGCGTGCCGCCCTTGCGGACGAGTTTCAGGCGTTGCATGACGCCGAATCGGTGCTGCTCATCGACGATGACCAGGTCGAGTCCCGCGTATTCGAGGCCGCGACGGAAGAGTGCCTGCGTCCCGACGGCGATCGCGGCCGAACCCGCGCCGAGCTCCCGGGCGATCGCGCGCTTCTCGGCCTCGCGTTGTCTCCCGAGGACGAGGACGCTGCGCAGCCCGAGCGGGACGGCCAGGCGCTCGGCCTCGACCTGGAGCTGGCGGGCGAGCACCTCGGTCGGCGCCATGACGGCGACCTGACGACCGCGTCCGGCGACGGCGAGAGCCGCGGCCAGCGCGACTGCGGTCTTGCCGCTGCCGACGTCGCCCTGGAGAAGCCGCCGCATCGGCCGGTCCGCGGCGAGATCACCGAGGATCTCCTCCAGCGCCCGGTCCTGCGCGGTCGTGAAGCGGAAGGGGAAGGCCTCCCGGATGCGCTGCTCCGTCAGGGCCTCGCGAGGCAGGGCCGCCGCGCGGCCGATCGCCCGCTCGCCCCGCGCCGATTCGACGCGGAGGGCGGCGACGAGACAGGCGTTGTAGCGCAACCGCCGCTCGGCGGCGGCGAGTTCTTCGAGGTCGCGCGGCGCGTGCGCGGCGCGCACGGCGCTGCGCAGCCCCGGCAGGTCGCGCCTCGCGAGGATCGTCTCGGGGAGCGGGTCGTCCA
>JBFIHP010000703.1:0-2454 GCA_041601735.1 Planctomycetota bacterium
ACGTCACCACGGTCTGCGCGACGCCGACCTACGCCATCAGGATGGCCATCGAGGCCGACAAGCTCGGGCTCGATCTCGCGGGGAGCAAGGTCTCGAAGCTCATCGTCTCCGGCGAGCCGGCGGGATCGATCCCCGCGACCAAGCGCCTGCTCGAGGAAAAATGGGGCGCCAAGTGCGCCGACACCGCGGGCATGACCGAGATCGGCACGATCATGATGTTCGAGTGCTCGCACCAGCCGGGCGGCGCGCACATCATCGAGGATCATTTCATCGAGGAGGTGATCGACCCCGAGACGCTCGAGGCCGTTCCTTACGGCGAGATGGGCGAGCGCGTCGTGACCTCCTTCGGCCGCGGCTTCATCCCGCTCATCCGCTATCGGACCTCCGACTTCGTGGTGAAGGTGCCGCACGACCGCTGCTCATGCGGTCGCATCTTCGACATCTTCGACGGCGGCATCCGCGGCCGCGTGGACGACATGCTGCTGATCCGGGGCACCAACGTCTATCCGCGGGCGATCGAGGCGATCGTGCGCGAATACCGTGAGATCGACGAGTTCCAGATCCGGGTCTGGAAGACGCCGCAGCACGTCGACGAGATCACCGTGAGGGTCGAGTTCGTCCCGGACTGGCACGGCTTCCGCGAGGGCCTGATCGAGACCCTGGCGGCCGATCTGAAGCGCAACCACGAGGGCCTGCGGATCAACGTCGAGGAGGCCGAGGCCGGCAGCCTGCCGCGCTTCGAGCTGAAGGCGAAGCGCCTCGTCGATGAGCGTCCGAAGGTCTGAGGAGAGGAGAGAGACGATGGCGAAGGATCTGATCGGCCGCGAGCTCGAGCCCGGCGAGAAGGACATCCTCGAGATCTACGAGAGATTGAAGGAGCTCTGCGCCGCAGAGGGCCAGGCGCCCTGCGTCCGCAGCAACCTGCGCTTCGCGACCGCCGCGATCGCCCAGGTCGTGACCGACCTCGGGCTCGACTACGAGCATCTCTACGACCTCGGGGTCTGACGCGGCGAGCGCCGCCATGGAGCGCCGAGCTTGCTCCTGCCTATGCACTCGAGTCACCTGTAGCAGCCTGCGGGCTTGAATCAACGCATGGCTGCCGTCGGGTCAGTGAAATGCGGTCGTGTCGACATACCGTGCCAGGCACTTTCCGCCGGGGCGCGGGGCGAGACTGCCGAGGTCAATGGCCTCGAGATGCTCTCATGGAAGCCGAGAGAGCGGTGTATTCGAAGGTCCGAGTTTGCGGCGCTCTCGGCTGGTCAGACGGTGGAATTCAGAGGCGAGAGGCAGAGAAGGCAGCCGCTGCCGCGGTCTCCAAGGCACGCTACGTCGACTCGACTCAGGTCGTCGGCGGTTGCCCGGTCACGGCCGAGACCAACCCTTGTAGCCGCTTCAAGGCTGCAGGTGACTCAAGTGCACAGGCAGGAGCTTGCTCGCCGAATCGTGGTCGCGAGGCGCTCCCGGAAGGGTGATAGACTGCCGGGCCATGGAAGCCGGACCGAGGATCAGCGTCATCACAGCGCTCCGCGACGCGGAGCGTCATCTGCCCGCCCTCCTGGAGGCCCTCGCGAGCCAGACCCTCGCCGCCTCCGACTGGGAGATCGTGGCCGCCGTCGCGGGCTCCGATCGCACGACCGAGATCCTCCGCGATGCGGCCGGGCGCAGCGATCTGCCGCGGATCGAGATCATCGACAATCCAAGGGGCCTGGCGGCCACCGGCCTCAATCGCGCGCTCGCCGTCGCGCGCGGCGCCTTCATCGCGCGCCTCGACGCCCGCTCGGAGCCGGCGCCGGACTACCTCGAGCGCATCCTCGATCAGTTGGCGAGCGGCGACGTCGCCTGCGTGGGGGGGCCGCAGCTGAGCGCGGGCCGCGGACCATGGGGACGCGCCTACGCCCGCGTCGTGACGAGCCCGGCGGGTCACGGCGGCGCCGCCTATCGAAGGAGCGGGGGCGAGCCGCGCGAGGTGGACACGGTCTACCTCGGCGCCTGGCCTCGCGCCTCGCTGCTCGCGGTCGGCGCCTTCGACGAGAGCCTGCCGCGCAATCAGGACGACGAGCTCGCCATGCGCATCCGCGCGGCGGGCGGCCGGATCCTGCTCGACCCGGCCATTCGCATCGTCTATCGCCCGCGCGAGGAATTCCCGGCCCTGCTGCGCCAGTACTTCGACTACGGCCGCTGGAAGCCGCGCGTGCTCGCCCGGCATCCGGCCGCTCTCTCGCCGCGACACCTCATTCCGGCGCTGGTCTTCCTCTGGCTCCTCGCCTCCGGGGCGCTCCTCGTCTCGACCTCGTCGCCGGCCGCGCTGCTCCTCGTCGGCGTCTGGCCGGTCGCGGTCTTCGCCCTGCTCGCGCCGGCGCTGCGGGGCCTCGGAGCCGCGGCGATGCTGCGCTGCTTCATCCTGGCCGCGGCGATGACGCCGGCCTACGGCCTCGGATTCATCCTCGGCACGCC
>JBFIHP010000704.1:0-2453 GCA_041601735.1 Planctomycetota bacterium
CGCCGCGACGGCTCCGATCGCGGCGGCGACGGCGGCCTCGTCGGCCAGGGTCGTGAGCAGGACGTAGAGCATGCCGCCCTCGATCTCGGCCGTGGCGCAGTCGTTCGTGAGCTTGTTCCAGTTGCCGAGCTTGCGGGCGACGACGTTCACCGAGACGTTGGCATCGTAGACGCGACGGAAGCAGGGCCGGTTGCGCCCGCCGAAGCTGATCGACAGGTGCGGATCGGGAATGCGAGCCAGGTCGCGAGCCAGGATCTCGGCGAAGGCGCCGGCAGTCGGCGCCGCGAGCAGGCTCTTCTCGTCGAGGCTGAAGGTCTCCGCGAGCCGGTGGAGTTCGCGGTAGGAGTAGTCCCGAGCGAGCGCCTCGCGCAGGCGCGCGACGGCCTTCCTCCGGTCCGCCTCGTCCATCGGCCGACCGCCCGTCGTCCGGAAGCTCAGCTCGCGACTCGCGGCGACGACGCCGGTCTTCGAGCGGAAGCCGGAGAGCCCGCGGCCGTTGATGCCGAAGCCGTAGCGCGTGTCGGGCTCGAGCTCGACCTCGAGGAGCAGGGTGCGCGCGTCGAGCCAGCGAGGCCGGCCCACGACCTTCGGGAAGGGCAGCTCGCTGCGCGTGACCGACATCCCGCCGTCCATGTCCTGGTCGAAGCGGATGCGGATCTCCGCCGCCCCGGGGGCGACGTCGATCCGGCCGTCGGCCGGCTCCACATCGGCCCGGGGCGGGGTCTGGGCCGGCAGGGAGACGAGGCAGGTGAGCAGCAAGAAGAGGATCGAGATTCCGGGAAGGGGGCGCATGGCTGGTCTCCGACTCGATCCCGATGCTAACACGGGCTCCCCGTCGTCGAAAATGCCACAAGTCACGCTCTGCAAGTGGTTTGGGGGTCGCATTGCCGGTCTTTCCCCCCGGGGGGCCGCGAGGCTCCCGCGGCGCTTCAGATGCCCTTGCGCATGAGGCGATCGAAGGGGGCCCAGAGCCCGCGCCTCTTGTGCCGGTCGGAGCTCGGTCCGAGGAACTGGGCGAGGTTCTGGCTGAAGGCGAAGTAGGGGATCTTCAGGGTCCAGAGGATCTTGGCCAGTGGGTTGGATTTCTCGTCGGCCCAGACGACGCGGTGGAGATGACGGGCGAGATTGCCGCTGTACTCGAGGATGCGGTGCCAGTCGTCGGCGAGGCGCAGGCCGGTCAGGTTGTGGATGTTCTGGTGGTCGAGATAGGCCCGGCGGAACTCGTACCAGATCGAGTTGTCGTGCGAGTGTTCCACCGCGCAGCGCGGATCCATGACCACCGTGTGCCCGGCGAGGATGGCGCTCTTGCACCAGGTGATGTCCTCGCCGAACTGTCGCTTCACGAAGGGCAGCCGGGCGAGGAGGTCGCGGCGGACCGCCGAGCAGACGTTGTCGAAGGCGATGGTTCGCCAGCGATCGAGCGGCGTCATCAGCTCGAAGGTCATGCGATCGGGGATCTTCTTCACGATCGGGTCCCCCTGACCCGAGACCCAGCCCTTCAGGCGATCACGCAGGAAGGGACCGCAGTCGGCGTGGGGGATCTGATGGCAGTAGGCACCCGCCACCTCCGGATCGTCGAAGTTCGAGACGAAGGTCTGCATCCAGTCGCGCCCGTGCGGAACGGCATCCTGCACCAGGAGGATCACGATCTCGCCGCGGCACTCGCCGGCGCCGCGGTTGCGGGTGAGCCCGTGGTTGAACTCGCTGTTGGGGATCTGGAAGACGCGGACGGGGTGGCGGCCGAGCAGTTCGAGAGTCTCGTCTCGCGAGCCCGAATCGATGGCGACGACCTCGTACTCGAAATCGACGTCCTGGTCGAAGAGCGCGTCGAGCACGCGGCCGAGGAGCGGCCCCCCGTTGTAGGTCGGGATGAAGACCGAAACCCGTGGGGCCGCCTCCGCCACCTCAGAGCCCGCGATCAGAGCCCGTCGCCGAAGCCGCCCTCGGCGGGCTTGGTCGGCTTCACCGTCGGTTGCCGTCCCGTGCGATGATGCGGCGCCCGCTCGGGCTTCGGCGGAACCGGCGGGGCCTCGCCCTCGGGGAGCTGCCAGGCGCCGCCGCCGTCCCAGACGACCTCGCCGTCGCCGTGATCGTGGGGCTTCGCCGCCGGTTGCGGAGCGGCCGGCTTCGGCGGCGCCGGGCGTTCGGCGGGCCGACCTGCCCGGGGCGCTTCTTCCCGTCGTGGCGGCCGATCGTCGCGGCGCGGCGGACGATCCTCGCGACGGGGCGGACGATCCTCGCGCCGCGGGGGGCGGTCGTCGCGATCGGGCCGCGGGCGCTCGTCGCGCTCGCGCGGAGGCCGGTCGTCTCCGGCTTCGTCGCGCCGCCGCGGAGGGCGATCGTCGCGATCCCGCCGCGGACGGTCGTCGCGATCAGCGCGTTCGCGACCTCGGCCGGGGCGATCGCTTCGGCCGTCGTCGCGCCGCGGCGCCTCCTCCTCGTCCTCGCGCCGC
>JBFIHP010000705.1:0-2447 GCA_041601735.1 Planctomycetota bacterium
ATTCCGCCGGGGCGCCCTCCGCCTCTTCGAAACGGCAGGTTCACCCCGCGGCCCGGCGGAATGTGCCTGGCACCGTATGTGGGCAGCGTATGAGCATCCGCTTTCCCGACGGCAGCCGAGGCCGGCGGTCCACGCGCGCGACGGCATCCGATGACACAGGTGCCCGGGCAGGAGCGACCTCGGCCTCAGTTGATCTGGATCTCGTGGGCGTCCGTCGTGGTGAACCAGGGGTTCGCCGCCTGCAGGCTGGGCGTGAAGGCATAGCCCTGGATCAGGAGGCTGAAGCCCTCGAGGCCGCTCGGGATCGCACCGCTCAGCAGGAGACCGCCGAGCGGCAGGCCGAGCACGGTCGGCGGGCTCCCGTAGGCCGTCGCCAGGACGACGATGTCGTAGTAGGTGTTCGGCGAGAAGTCGAGGTGGATCTCGGGGTAGAACTGGGTCTGCCAGGGCAGCATGCCGGCGGGCGCGATCTGCGCCGCCATCACGTAGGGCGCGCCGAGGTAGCCGCCCGTGGGTGAATCCAGGAGTCCCGACAGGAGCTGGCCGGCGAAGGCCTGCTTGATCGGCATCGCATCGGGCGCCGTGGCCACGCCGGTCGCGAGCGCGAGGTCCTCGCCCGAGCCGGGGTAGGGCGCGCTGCTGAAGACGATCTGCAGCTCGGGGCGGAAGGCGACCGTCGGGTGCTCGCGGGTGGCGAAGCGCTTGGCGTTGTTCGACTCCTCCTCCGGAGACTTGAGCATCCAGCCGAAGGCCGTGCCGGGACTGTCGAGCCAGAGCTGGACGTCGGCCGCGAGGCCGGGGCCGCTCCAGCTCACCGGACCGAGGCTGGTGCCCACCGTCGTCAGGGCGCTGGCGGCCGGGGCGAAGTCGCCGCCGGGCGTCAACCAGGACTGCTGGGGCGCGAAGCGATGGAGCCAGGTCGCGTCGCCGAACTGAGCCGCGGCACCGCCGCCGCCGCCCACCATGTTCGAGTTCGAACCGGCCTCGCCCCAGTCGGCGAGCACGCGATGCAGGCCGATGTCGAGATTGAGCGGATTCAGGGTGTTGATCTGCGTGACCTCGAGGGTCAGGGTCGCGGACTGGATGATCGAGCCGGGCGGCACCGCGGCCGCGACGTCGAAGGCGATGAGGCCGCGACGGATCAGGTTGCTCGTCGTGACCCCGCAGAAGAGCCCGGTGCCCACACCGTTGCTGAGCGTGCCGGTGGCGGACTCGAAGAGGGTGTTGTCCTTGACCGCGGAGAGCGTGACGGAGGTCTGGGCGCTCGCGGTGGCGACGAGGAGGAGCAGGACGGTGACGGCGCGTGTGATTCTCATGGCGATTCCGGTCTGGTCGGCAAGTGGATACGGCGACGGCCCCGGGTCGGGGCGCATCTCGGTCCTCGATCCTAATCCGGGCCGGGCCGGAATCGCCAGATCATTCCGTGTCGAGGCCGTCCCGCGATCTCGCACGGGCGGGCTGCGGCAGGCCCGGGCGATCGGTTAGCATGGTCGCCGTTCCGCTGCCCGATCAGAGAGTTTCCATGTCGATACCCGCGCCGCGCCGGGCCGCCCAGACGGCTCTTCTCCTGCTCTCGTTCCTGTTCGTCCTCGTCCCCGATGTCCTCGTGGCCGACGAGATCGAGGTGTCCGGTCTGGACGGTTCCCGGGCGAAGGCGAAGGTCGGCAAGGCCTTCGAGTCGAAGGACTGGACCGTCTCGGGGCGGGTCGGCTGGGAGCGGGGCGCCGAGGAGGGGAGCATCGTCCCGGCGCTGGCGGGCGGAGCCGCCATCGAGCGCAGCGTAGCGATTCCTGCGCTCGCCGGCGACAAGGTCGATCTCGCGCAGTGGCGCGCCCTCATTGCCATCGACTTCATGACCGCGCCGGGGCGCGCCGCGCGCGGCGAGCTGCAGCTGACCCTCGAGGGGCCGGGCGGTGCCGCGTCCTTCGGCCGGAGGCAGAGGTCCGCGAAACCGGGTGTCCTCGAGCGGCTCCTGCTCCCGATCCCGGCGGCCGAACTCGTCGCCGGCGACTGGCGCCTCGTGATCCGCTCGAGCGGCAAGGCGACCGTCCTCGTGACCGACGTCGCGATCCTCCGCCTGCCGATCGCACCGGAGGCGATGAAGTTCGCGAAGTCGAACGGGGTGAACGGTCCGGACCGCCTCGAGTCGGGCGCGCTCGGCTTCGTCGGCTGGACCGCGCACCGGCACGCGCCGCTGCCCGTGGTGATGGTCCGCGAGGGCTCGCCCGCCGCGAAGGCGGGGCTCCAGCCGGGCGACGTCGTCGTCGCCGTCGACGGCCGACCGCTGCCGCGCTCGTCCTGCAAGCCGGGCCTGGACTGGTTCGCGAGGGGCCACGAGGCCGTGCTCGGCCGTGCGGTCGAGGCCGCTCTGGAAGGGTCGGCGCCCCGGGTCGAGCTGGGCATCCTGCGCGGCGATCAGACCAGCGATCTCGAGCTGCGGCTCGAGG
>JBFIHP010000706.1:0-2443 GCA_041601735.1 Planctomycetota bacterium
GTGAAGCACGACCAGACGCTGGACGGACCCGTCGCCGTCGATCGCGAGACCGTGGACGAGGGCCGAGACCCGGTCCGCCGGGATACGGGGGATGAACTTCCGATCGCCGAAGCTCACGTAGTTGCCGCAGTTCGAGAACACGCGGGCGGCGTAGGTCTCGAGATCGGCGAGCTCCGCGTCGGAGAGCCCCAGCTCGTGCGCCGCCTTGCGCAGGGTCACGGGGTGGATCGAGTAGAGCCGCACGAAGAACTCGAGCAGGTCGGGCGACTCGGGCGAGAGCTGCTCGAAGGTGATGACGTTGCCGCGCCAGCTCGCCTCGCTCATCCAGTGGGCGTAGAGCTTCTCCTTCTCGGTCAGGCCCGCGAAGGCGTCGGCGACGTCGAGCGCGAGCACGGGGATCTCGGCCGGCGTGGTATGCAGCTCCTCGCGCGTCTGGGACCTCGCCGTGACGGCGAGGATGGCGAGGACGACGAACACGGTGCAGCGCTTCATGACCTGAACTCCTTCGGGGTCCGCTCGCGGCGCTTCCGGCGCCGGTGGCGGCAGACTAACCGAGCCTCCGGCCGTGCGGTAGTCGGCGGCTTGGCCGGTCCCGCGCCGGCCGATAGAATCCGGCCTCCGAATCGAAGGGAAACCGCATGCTGAAGAAGATCCTCATCGTCCTCGCCGTCCTCGTGCTGCTGATCGTCGGCGTGATGGCCGCCTTGCCCTCGGAGTTCGCCGTGCGCTCCGCCCTCGACGTCGAGGCCGATCAGGCCCAGGTGCTCGCCCACGTGAGTGACCTCGCGACCTGGCCGGAATGGACCATCTGGAACGAGGCCAATCCGAAGCTCGCCGGCATCGAATACAGCTTCTCCGAGAACACGGCGGGTCCGGGTGCCTGGATGGCCTGGAAGCACGAGTCCGGGGACGGCAAGCTGACCATCACCAGGATCGATCCCACCCGCGGAGTCTTCTACCGGATGGACTTCGCCGGCTTCCCCCCCAGCGAGGGCCAGGTCGGCATCATCCAGAAGGAGAAAGGCCCCCTCACCCTCTCCTTCTCGCTGAAGGGCGAGATCCCCTTCTTCTTCCGGCCCTTCCGTTCGGCGATGGAGGCCGAGATGGGGCGCGAGTTCGATCGCTGCCTCGCCAATCTCGAGAAGCGCTTCGGCACCGGCGACTGATCGACGTCCTCAACCGCGCATGCCGCGGGCCCGGGCGCGCGCCGCGAGCGCCCGCCAGAGTCGAGGCAGTCGTTCCTCGCGCCCGCGGCAGTAGGCCCGGAGGAAGGCGAGGCGCTCCCCCGACCCGAAGGCGGCGCTCCGACGGTTGAGCGCGTCGAGGTCGTGGCGACGGTAACGCTCCAGGGGAAAGGCCGGCCGGCTCTTCTCGAGATCGATGAAGCCGAAGGCGGGCGGATCGATCGCGGTCACCAGGAGATGCTTCGGGTAGAGCGCCCCGTGGCGCAGGCCGAGGTCGTGGAATCCGGCGACGGCGGAGCCCAGAGCGCGCGCGATCTCGAGCCGCGCCCGGCCGCCGAGCCCGGCGGCGACGGCGTCGAGCGGCCCCAGCGCCCGCAGTTCTTCGGTCAGGAGGATCGCGCGGCCGCCGCGGCGACCGAAGAAGAGCGGCCGGGCTGCCGGGATACCGGCGGCCGCGAGCCGGCGCAACGCCGCCCACTCCCGCTCCACGGTGGGAATCCGCCGGAACGGAGGTCGCGTGGAGCGCGTGAGATGGCCCTCCTGGCGCTTGAGGAAGTAGCGGGCGTCCGCCCCGAGATCGAGCAACGCGACCCCGGAGCGACCGCCGCGCTCCTCGTTCGGCGCCTCGATCAGGGGCAGATCGAGATCCCAGAGGACCTCGAAGCCGTCCAGACCGGCCCGGACGAGGGCCGCGGGAGGGCTCGCGGACCAGCGATCGACGACCTCGGAAGCGACGGGCATGGGCTTTCCTCTTCCTCCCCGGCTGCGCTTTTCCCGGCGCGACGATCCGTTATCCTGCGAGACCTGTCCAGAACCGGGAAAGGATGCCCATGGAGAGCTACCAAGATTACACGGAACCGAAGCAGTCCAACACGTTGGGGCTGGTCGGTTTCATCCTCTCGTTCACCTGCTGCCTCTCGCCCCTCGCGTTGCTGCTCTGCATCATCGCGGTGCTGAAGCCGCCCCGCGGCCTCGCGATCGCGGGTCTTCTGATCAGCGGCCTGATCACCGCCGGCCTCTTCCAGGGCTACATGAAGCTGGACAAGATCGCGGAGGAGAACAAGCTCGGCGGGATCGGGAACGCGATGGAGTACACCATCGACGGCCTGATGATGACCAATGCGCTGCAGCAGTACATCATCGGCAAGGGCGAACTGCCCGCCGGCATCGACGACCTCAGCGCCGAGTCCGACGCCAAGACCGACCCCTGGGGCAACGCCTACCGCCTCGGCTCGCGCGGTTTCAGGACCAGCGTGAAC
>JBFIHP010000707.1:0-2439 GCA_041601735.1 Planctomycetota bacterium
CGAACGACGACGGGCCGCCCACTCCGGAGGGCGGCCCGTCTTCGTGAATGAGGGATCATCCGGAGCCGGGCTCGGCGACCCGCCGAAGCCGCCGCCCGAACGCGCGGATCCGGGCGCGCAAAAGCTTCTCCGCGACGATCTGCCGGGGGTGTTTCGGATCCGTGATTTTCATATCGTCCCGCTGTCGATGTCGACCCGACCCGAAGGGATTCACAAATGCCGAAAGTCTTCGTTCCGAGGGAAGTGATCGACGGCGAGACCCGCGTCGCCGCCACCCCCGAGACCGTGGCCAAGTTCGTGAAGGCAGGCCTCGAGGTGATCGTCGAGAAGGGAGCCGGCCTCGCCTCCTCCTTCGCCGATACCGATTACGAGGCCGCCGGAGCCCGCACCACCTCCGACTGGCAGCAGGCCTTCAAGGAGGCGGACGTCGTCTTCAAGGTCCGCGAGCCGGCCCACCGCGATGCGAACGGCGCCGAGCTCGAGCTCCTGAAATCCGGTGCCGTCTGGCTCAGCTTCTTCGTGCCCCAGTCCGAACTCGACTGGGTGCGGAGCGCGCGCGACAAGAAGATCAGCCTGTTCTCCATGAACCTCGTACCGCGCATCTCGCGGGCCCAGAGCATGGACGCGCTGTCCTCGCAGGCGAACATCGCCGGCTACAAGGCCGTCCTCCTCGCCGCCGCCAAGCTGCCCCGCTACTTCCCGCTGCTCATGACCGCCGCCGGCACCGTCAAGCCGGCCAGGGTCGTGATCATGGGCGCCGGCGTCGCCGGCCTCCAGGCGATCGCCACGGCCAAGCGCCTGGGCGCGCAGGTCTGGGCCACCGACGTCCGCATCGCCGTGAAGGAGCAGATCGAATCGCTCGGCGCCAAGTTCATCGACGTGCCCGGCATGGAGGACCTCGAGGACGAGCGCGGCTATGCCAAGGAGGCGACGCCTGAGTTCCTCGAGCGCCAGCGCCAGGTCGTCGGCGATCGGATCGCCGATTCGGACGTGGTCATCACCACGGCGCAGATCCCCGGCAAGAAGGCCCCCTTGCTCATTCCGAAGTCGCTCGTCCACCGCATGAAGGCCGGCAGCGTCATCGTCGACATCGCCGCCGAGCAGGGCGGCAACTGCGAGTGCACCAGGGCCGGCGAGGACGTGGTCGAGAACGGTGTGACGATCATCGGCCCGAAGAACCTGCCGGCGAGCGTGGCCACCAACGCCAGCGAGCTCTATGCCCGCAACATCGCCAACTTCTTCATGCCGGTGGTGAAGGAGGGCGCGATCGCGCTCGACTTCGAGGACGAGGTCATCGCGCAGTCCTGCGTGACCCATGACGGCAACGTCAAGCACGGCCCCACCGCCGAGTTGATCCAGAACCAGGGAGCGAACGACTGATGCTCATCATCGGACTCTACGTCTTCGTGCTCGCCCTCTTCCTGGGCGTCGAGGTCATCACCAAGGTGCCGCCCACCCTGCACACGCCCCTCATGTCGGGCGCCAACGCGATCTCGGGCATCACCATCGTCGGCGCGCTCACCTGCGCGGTGACGGCGGCGTTCAGCGGCAGCAACATCCTGGGCTTCCTCGCCATCACCCTGGCGACGATCAACTGCGTCGGCGGCTTCATGGTCACCGATCGCATGCTGCGGATGTTCACCAGTCCCTCGAAGGGCAAGAACTAGGAACGGGAACCATGCGCGAATTCCTCATTCACGGCTCCTACCTGGTCGGCGCCGCCCTCTTCATCTTCGGCATCAAACGACTCTCGAGGGTCCGCACGGCCCAGCGCGGCAACCAGATGGCGGCCGTCGGCATGCTGCTGGCCGTCATCGCGACGCTGGTCGCCCTCGGCTCGATCAACTACATGTGGATCATCGCCGGCCTCGTGGTCGGCGGCGCCATCGGCGGCACGCTCGCGAAGAAGGTCGAGATGACGGGCATGCCCGAGCTCGTGGCCCTCTTCAACGGTCTCGGCGGCGCGGCCAGCTTCATGGTGGCGCTCTCGGTCTACTTCGGCATGCCGGAGTTCCCCGAGAAGTGGACGCTCGCCGACCTGCCGAACGGCGCGATGGTGGGCGTCGCGCTGGCGCTCAGCCTCCTGGTCGGCGGCGTGACGCTGACCGGTTCGATCGTCGCCTTCGGCAAGCTCTCGGGCAAGCTCAAGGGCGCGCCGGTCATCCTTCCGGCCCGCCACGCGATCAACCTCGGTCTCTTCGCCGCGATGCTCGTCTTCGGCGCCCTGGCGGTCTTCGCCACCGCCGGCGGCGGTTTCCTGACCGGTCTCCTGCTGGTGCTGGTCCTGGGCTTCGCCCTGGTGCTCGGCGTCCTGCTGGTTATCCCCATCGGCGGCGCCGACATGCCGGTCGTGATCTCGCTGCTGAATTCCTACTCGGGCATCGCGGCCTCGATGACCGGCTTCGTCCTGCTCGGCGGCGGCGCGGGCTCGCAGGGCGC
>JBFIHP010000708.1:0-2433 GCA_041601735.1 Planctomycetota bacterium
CCGACCTCGCGCACGACCATCATCCGCAACGGCATCCTCGAGTCCTACCTGCACAATCGCGAGAGCGCGGCCGCCTTCGGGGTGGCCCCCACCGGCAACGCCCGGGCCTGGGACTTCGGCGATCAGCCGCTGATCCGCATGCGCAACACCTACATCGAGCCGGGCGACCAGGACCTCGACGAGATGATCGCCGGCGTGAAGGAGGGTTACCTCCTCGACGGCCCCAAGAACGGTCAGGCCGACGCCACCGGCGAGTTCATGTTCGCGGTGCAGAACGCCTGGCGCATCCGGGACGGCAAGCTCGCCGAACTCGTGCGCGGCGTCACCATCTCGGGCGTCGCCTTCGACGTCATGCAGACCGTGGACGCGGTCTCCCGGGAGTTCCGCTGGGACCTCGGCTCCGGCTACTGCGGCAAGGGTCAACCCGCCAAGGTCGATGCCGGCGGCCCCTACATCCGCTGCCAGGTCCTCCTCGGCGGCACCCAGGATTGAGAGCGAAGGAAGAGCCGGCATGAAGCGCGACGAACTCCTCGAGACCTGCGATCGGGCCATCGCCGGCGGCCTCCGACACGGCGCCGACGAGATCGAGGTCGCGGCCGTCTTCTCCCGCGGCGGCGAGGTCTCCTTCGAGAAGAACGATCTCAACGTCGCGTTGACCGACGAGGAGACGACCTTCGGCATCCGGGTCTTTCGCGATCACCGCCAGGGCTTCGCCACGACCAACGATCCGGCGCAGGTCGATGCGGCCGTCGCCGACGCGATCGCGCTCGCCGGAGCATCGATCCCGGACCCCTTGAACGGTCTGCCGGACGCTCGCCCCGTCGAGGACCTCGACGGCCTGCACGACCCGGAGCTCGCGGGGCTCGGCATCGAGGCGCTCACCGAACTGGGCTCCGATCTCCTCGACGTCGTGCGCGCGACCGATCGCCGGGCGAGCATCGATTCCGGCTCCTGCTCGGTCTCGGAGAGCCTGAAGCTCATCCGGTCGAGCCGCGGCGTGCTCGCGGCCGAGCGCTCGACCGGCATCGGCTGCAGCCTCTTCGGCATGGCCGTCGCCGACGATCAGGTCGGCAGCTTCGTGGTCGAGGGCCGGGCGGCGCGCCGGCTCGAAGGGTTCCGGGCCGAGGTCGAGGCCTGCGGGAAACGCTTCGCCGAGAAGGCGGTGGCGCTCCTCGATCCGGGCCGCGGCCGCAGCTACAAGGGCGCCCTGCTCTTCGCCCCCGAGGCCACGGCCCAGCTCTTCGTCGGCAACCTGCTGGGCATGCTGTCGCCCGCCGCGATCCGCAAGGGAAAGAGCCCCTTCGAGGGTCGGCCCGGCGAGCCGGTCGCCTCGCCGCTGGTCGAGCTGGTCGATCGGCCGCGCGCCGCGGGCGAGCCCGGCGCCACGGCCTTCGACCGCGAGGGCATGCCGAAGCGCGACCACGAGCTCCTGATCGCCGGCGAGCTGCGTTCCCTGCCCTATGATCACTACGAGGCCCGTGCTGCCGGGCGCGAGGGCGGGAGCACCGGCCACGCCGCCGGCGGCGTCGCTTCGGCGCCGACGGTCGGGGTCTCCCGCGCGATCCTCTCTCCCGGCGACCGCCCCCTCGACGAGCTCCTGAAGGACGCGGAGGGCGCCGTCGTCGTCTCCCGCTTCAGCGGCTCGACGAATGCCGTCACCGGCGAGTTCAGCGGCGTCGTGAAGGGCGGCTTCATCGTCGAGGAGGGCCGCCTCCGGCCCGTCACCGAGACCCTGATCGCCGGCAACCTGCTCGATCTCTACCGCTCGGTCATCGCTATATCTATAGAGACTGAAAAGCTTTACGGTCGCCTGAGCTACCCCTGGATGCTCCTCGACGGGGTCAGCGTCACCGCCGGCTGAGCCCGGGCCTCGAAAGAGGACCGTAATCGTCCACAAATACCTTGTCCGCCCCTCCTCGAGGGCTACCATGAGGCCGATATGGAACTCATACGGTCCAGTTTCGAGCGGGGCGCCACGCGGTGCTGAGAATCACCAAGCAGGCCGACTACGGAATCGTCCTCATGACCCATTTCGGTCACGAGGAACCGGGGGCGCTCCTCTCCGCGAAGGAACTGGCCGACCGCAGCCGCATCCCCGGGCCGATGGTGGCCAAGATCTTGAAGATCCTCCATCGCGCCGGCCTCCTCGTCTCGCAGCGCGGCGCCTCGGGGGGCTACGGCCTCGCCCGCCCCGCCGAGGCCATCAGCCTGCTCGAGATGATCGCCGCGCTCGAGGGCCCGGTCTCGATGACCGAGTGTTCCGACGCCGGCGCCCTCTGTCCGATCGAGGCGGGCTGCAAACCGCGCGTGAACTGGAAGCTGATCAACCAGGTCGTGCAGTCGGCGCTCGAGGGGGTCACCCTCGCGCGCATGATCACGCCCGCACCCGCTTGCGCCACCCTGGACGCGAGCCTCGTTCGTGCGGGTCTCGAA
>JBFIHP010000709.1:0-2425 GCA_041601735.1 Planctomycetota bacterium
ACCCAGGGTGATCGAGCCCAGCGCATCGGCGAAGCTGCAGCCGTAGGCGCACGCGATGGCGGCCTCGTAGAGGACCACCCGGGTCTTGGGCACGTAGCTCTCGTAGCCGCTCTGGAAGGCGAAGAGGATGCCGGCCTCGGCCAGCTTCGCGGGGGTCTCGAAGCTCGCGTTCTCGCGCTCGCCGTTCGTTCGTGCCATCGGCGGGTGGATGATGACCGGGATGCCGGCGGTCTTGACCTTCTCGAGGCAGAGGCCGATCTCCGAGGCGCCGTCGAGGACGAGGTCGAATCCGAACTCCTCGGCCAGGCGCAGCGCGGCGAGGATGTCCCGGTCGCGGTGGGCGGTGATGGTGAGGGGCAGCTCGCGCGAAAGGACCCGGGCGAGCGCATCCTTGCCGAGGTCGCGCGGCGGCCGCTTCGACTCGTCGGCGTCCTCGCGCTTGCGGGCATAGTCGGCCGCCTCGAGCAGGTTCTGGCGGAGCATGGCCATCATCTTGGCGGGGGTGCCGGGGCTCTTGCCCCCCGCGCCGCGGGCGGAGTCGCCGAGGGTCGCGAGGACCATCGAGTCCTCCTTCAGGACCGTCTCCGCGAGCGAGGCCACGCGTGTCTTCACGACCATGGCGCGCCCGGGGACGAGCGCCGCCGGCGCGTGGCCGGTGTTCACCGTGGTGATGCCGAAGCTCCGTAGCCAGGCCACGAGTCTCTCGTTGCGATTGTAGGCGTCGAGCGCGCGCAGCTCGGGCTGGACCGGGTCGGACCTCTCGATCTGGTCCTGGTCCTGGTTGCGATTGTAGATGCCGGCGAGGCCGACCACGCTGCGCGCGTCGACGAGGCCGGGCGTCAGGATGCGGGCCTCGAGGATCTCGAAGCCGTCGGGTATCGCGATCTCGGCGGCCGGACCGACCGCGGCGATCTTGCCCCCGCGTACGACGACGACGCCGTTCTCGATGGTCTCACCCGAGACGGTGTGGATCGTCGCGGCGCGCACAGCGATCTGGGCTGCGAGGCCGCTCGTCAGGCCGAACGCGAGGCCGCAGGCGAGCAGGAGAGTTCGAACGGGAGTGAGCTGTGTCGTCATCATCGGGTCTCCTCTCGATCGTGATCGTGGTCCTCGCCGCCCCAGCCGCAGAGGACGTGCATCACCTGGCCGCGCGAGGCGCCGTAGCCGCCCACGGCCCAGAGGCGGTCCTTCGGCTCCGCACGATCGAAGACGCGCTCGCCATCGACCCAGGTGCCGAGGACCTTGGTGTAGACGCTCAGGGGATCGCCCGAGAGCAGGATGAAGTCGGCGTCCTTGCCGATCTCGAGCGATCCGATGCGATCGCCGAGATCGAGCATCTTCGCCGCGGTGATCGTGAGGCCTTCGAGCGCGGCCTTGCGCGACATGCCGGCTCGAACGGCGAGCGCCGCCGAGCGGAAGAAGAGCCGCGAATCGGTGATGCCGTCGTCGGTGTGAAAGGCGGTCTGGACGCCCGCGCGTTCGAGCACGCCGCCGGTCTCGAAGCTCAGCTCGATCGCCTCGAGCTTCCCGCCGGGGCTGTCGATCACGATGATGGAGCAGGGCGCCTTCGCGGCGGCGATCTCCTCGGCGACCTTCCAGCCCTCGCTGACGTGATGGAGGACGACGCGAAAGCCGAACTCCCGGGCGAGGCGGAGGACCGTCGTGACGTCGTCGTGACGATGGGTGTGGTGATGGACGATGCGCTTGCCGGTCAGCACCTCGACGAGGGCCTCCAGGCCGAGGTCGCGCGCGGGGCGCTTCGCGGGGTCGGATTCGCCTTCGGTCTTCGCCCGGTACTCCTGCGCGCGGACGAGCTGCTGACGCATGAGGGCCGCCGACTTCCCGCGGGTCCCCGGAAAGGGCGCGGCACGGATCGAGTTGGTGCCGTTCGCCATCTTCATGCCTCCCATCACCCAGCCGTCCGGATCGCGGATCAGCATGCCCTCGATGTTGTGGGCGTCGCGGATCTTCAGGTAGACGGTCTGGCCGGAGAGCAGATGGCCCGAGCCCGGCATGACGTTGACCGTCGTGAGGCCGCCGGCCTGGGCCTTCTGGAAGCCGGGATCGCGGGCGTCGATCGTCTCCCAGATCCGGCAGTCCGGCTGGATGGGGGCCGAGGAGTCGCCGCCCGAACCGCCGCCGAGGTGGCTGTGGGTATCGACCAACCCGGGCATGAGAATCCCCTCGAGTTCAACGCTGCGGCTGCCGTCGGGGATCGCCACCGATCCGGCGGCGCCGATCGCCAGGATCTTGCCGTCACGCACCAGGAGCAAACCGTCCTCGATCTCGGGGCCGACGATCGGGATGATCCGTGACGCCCGGTAGGCGACGGTCTCCGAGGCGGTTTCGGCCTCGTTCTGGCCGAGGGCGGCGCCGGCGAGGAGCAGGAATAGGGTCAAAACGGAGGTCTTGCGGATTCTCATGG
>JBFIHP010000710.1:0-2424 GCA_041601735.1 Planctomycetota bacterium
CGTGGGCGCGCCGAAGGGCATGGCGCGCGTCGAGGGCGGCGCGATCACGATCGAATCGACCTATGGCTTCCAGGCCGACCGCCGGAAGACCCGCACCGAAGCCTTCTACATCGATCTCCGTGAGGTGACCCATGGCGAGTACTGGGGCAAGTTCTGGGTCAACCTCGAGGACAAGGTCCTGAAGCAGACCTACATGCCGATGATCAGGGACGGCGAACGCGAGTATCAGGCCTGGGTGCAGGACATGGAGACCGGCGAGTACGCGCCGATTCCCGAGATGATGGACCTGCCGGTCACCGGAATCGACGCCGTCGCGGCCCTGGCCTACGCCCGCTCGCAGGGCAAGCGTCTGCCCACCGAAGCGGAGTGGATCGCCGCCGCCACGGCGACTCCCGGCAAGTGCAGCGAGTACCCCTGGGGCGACGACTACCGCGAGGGCCTGGCGAACGACGCCAAGGCGGGACTGAAGAAGACGCGCCCGGTCGGCCTGTCTCCCGACGGACGCTCCCACTTCGGGCTCTACGACGTGGCCGGCAACGTGAAGGAGTGGACCTTCACGCTCGTCGAGGGCAAGGACCTCGACGACCAGATCCCCGACGGCGCGATCCTGGCCATCCGTGGCGGCAGCTTCGAGAGCTCGGCGAGCGGCATCAGCTTGAAGTGGCGCTGGCAACTCCCCGCCCGCAACACGCGAGAGAACGACGTCGGCTTCCGCTGCGCGCGAGACGCGAAGTAGACCTGAGGCCTGCGCGACGGCGGCCCCTGCTCGACAGCCCGCGGAACGGTGCGACAGGAGCGCCGCTCTGACAGAGCGGCATTCCCAACTCGACGAACATCCCAAGCCGGCCTGTCGGGCCGGCGCTCCTCCATCGGGGCGGCCCGCTGCGGGACCGGGCCGCTCGAATCGGCCGGGCCGGGGCCATCAGGACCCCCGGATCACTCGAAGGTGCACGGCGGGAGGAGACCGCATGAAGAAGGCCGCGACCCGGGCGGAGTCGCGGCCTCTCTTCGTCGATCGTCTTCCGTTCAGCTCGTCGAGTGCGAGACCACGATGAAGCTCGTGTCCTCGAGCGCGCGGTAGCGCCGCTCGTAGATGCGGTCGTACTGCAACGACTGTCCGGCTTTCAGCTTGTAGCTCTCGTCGTTGATGACCACCTCGAGGCAGCCCGACTGCACGACGAGGTTCTCGAACTGCTGGGTGCGCATGTCGAGCTCATCGGCCTCCGCGCCGGACTTGGCCGTCCCGTAGGCGACGTTCAGGCCGTCGAAGGAGAAGCTCAGGAGCTCGAATTCGCCGGCGCGATAGGAGTGTCCCTCCTTGAGCTCGGCCTCGCGACGCTCCGCCATGGCGACCAGGTTGTAGGTCGTGATGCCGAGTCCGGCCGCGATCTTGTCGAGGGTCTCCAGATTCGGCTTGATGAGATTGGTTTCGATCCGCGAGATGGGCGCGTAGCTGAGCCCGCAAAGCTTGGCGAACTTCTCGATGGTCAGACCCTTCTTCTGGCGAAGTGCCCGGATCACCGAGAAATCGTACTTGCGGCGAACCTCGGCCTCACGCTGGGCGCGGGTTCGCTTCGAACTCGACTCGCGGACCGGATTGGTGCTCCCTTCGTCCGCCATGCTCTGTCCTCCTTCGGTGTTCACTCGGGTCCGATTTTCCCGGGTCGGAGCTGCCGACCCTGCCCCATGAGTCCCAAGTGATTTGTTGACAATTGTATAGCTCGACTAGCCCCGCGCAACTGTCAGGCTCAGGATATAGGAAGGCATCGGGGTCATACAACTAGAAAAAAACCCGGGACCTCTCGGAGGACGATCCGAGGTCTTCAGGGACGGGGCAAGATGAAGAGCAGCAGGAGCTTGGCGGTCTCCTCGCTCTTCTCGGCGGGCCGCGACTCGGGCCCCGAACGGCGAGCGAAGAGCCTCAGATCGAGGCCCTCGCGCTTCGCGAGGCGGGCCACGAGGGCCTCAGCAGCGGCTGCGGGGAGTTCGACCTGCGCCTCGAGACCGCCACTCTCGACCGTCTTCCGGGCCGGGTCGAGTCTCCGGATCGGACTCAGGACGAGCTCGACCGAGGCGATCCTCGCCTCCTCCTCGAGCGCCGCCAGCGCTCCCTCGCCCATCAGGAAGTAGCTGCGCTCCGGACCGCGCGGCGCCGCCGCGGGCGCCTTCGGCGCGCCCTTCTCGGGACCCTGTTCGCTCCTCTCGCCCTTCACCGAGCCCCGTCTCCCGCCGGCGTCACCCCGGCGACCGTCCTTCTGGAACTTGTCCTCGGGTGCGGGCGCCGGCTCGAAGGCGAAACCCGAGAGGTAGCCCTCGGTCTCGGCGCGGGACTCGACGAGGTCCATGCCGCGCTTCCTGACCTCGCCGCCCACGTGGTCCAGGAAGCCGCGCCAGGCGCGGAGACTGTCGCGCGAGATCGCCGAG
>JBFIHP010000711.1:0-2423 GCA_041601735.1 Planctomycetota bacterium
CGGGGCGGGGAAGAGGCCGCCCACCTGAGCCCGGATCGCCTCGCGATAGAAGAGCGCGAGCGCCGAGAGCGGCGCCGGTTCCTCGTCGAAGGCCGCGTCCGGGTCGCGGAGCGGGTCGAAGACGAGGCCCCGGAAACCCCGCTCACTCGCGAAGTCGCGCAGCGCGTCGATCTCGTCGCGCGTGAACGGACCCTTCTTTATCATCGTCGAGGCCCAGCGGCGGCCCTGCAGGATGCAGATCGACGCGGCCGGGTCCGCGACCCCGGCCTCCTCGAGGGCCTGCCGCGCGATCGCCGCCAGGCGGAGCGTCTCGCGCGGGAGCTTGGGCCGCGTCATGATGAAGCGCGAGTAGTTGATTATGCCGCCGTCGTTCAGGTGAGCGAGGAAGTCGCGGACGGCCTCCACCGTGTAGAGGTAGCTCTCGGAGAGCGTGTAGGCGCCGGTGTTGAGCGCGGTGAAGGAGTCGACGCCCGAGAGCTGGATCAGGTCGTAGCGCTCCTCCGTGTTCAGGACATGGCTGCGGCCCTCGCCGTGCACGAGCCGGATGCGATCGAAGGGCGGCTCCTTCCTGGTGAAGAGACCGCCGAGGTAGTCGTCATAGTCCTCGGTGACCATCCGGATCATCGCACCGTTGATCTCGACCGCGGTCACGCTCGATGCCCCCTGGGCGAGCGCCGCCATGACGTCGACGCCGCCGCCGACGCCGACCACGAGGGCCGCGGGCGTCTTCCGACCCGCCGCCTGCAGGGCGACGTAGCCGCTGTTCGCCTGCGAGTCGCCGAGGAAGGGGAAGCGGGCGAGGTCGGCCGCCGCGGCGTAGAGCATGGTCGGCGCCGTGCCGTCCTGGGCGACGACGCGGCCCTCGACCCTCGGCAGGCCCTCGAGGGCGAACTCGCCACCCATGAAGGGCTCGAGCGCCATGTTCGCGCTCACCTCGACCTCCGCGGTCGCGCTCGGCAGCCGGCGCTCGACGAGTTCCTCCTTCAGGGCCGCCATCTCCTTGCCGGGGGCGATCGGCAGGGGCCAATGGAGCCGCGGCAGGCCGATCGCCTCGACGCCGCCGGCGTGGCCGGCGGCCGCGAAGGCCATGACGGCGGCGACCAGGATGGAGGCGACGCGACCGAGCAGCCCGGCGTCGCGGGCGAAGGCAAGGCCGCCGAGCGCGGCGAGCATGCCTGCGAGGTGGACGACGGAGACCGCGCCGAGCCGGTCCAGGGCGACGACCGCGATCAGCGCGCCGAGGGCGGAGCCGACGAGGTCGGCGAAGTAGAGGCGATGGATCCGGTCGGCATGGACCTGGAGCGCGAGACCGATGACCAGGCCCCCGAGGAAGAGGGGTACGGCGAGGACGAGGTAGTAGAGGAGGAGGGCGGCGATGTTCTCGCCGCGTTCGAAGAGTCTGAGCGTGTCGAGTTCGATGACGCTGCCGAAATAGAGCGAAGCGACGATCGCGATCGCGAAGGCCGTGCTGAAGAAACCGAGGCGCCCCGCGGGACGTCGCGGCGGTCGCCCGACCATGGTGAGGACGCTGCCGGCGGCGCCGAATCCGAGCAGGGCGATCGACACCACCATGTAGGTGAAGTGGTGCCACATCATCACCGCGAAGACCCGGGTGAGCGCGATCTCGAAGAGGATGATCGATGCGCCCACGGCGAAGACGCCGATCTGCGCGTTGCGAAAGGAACTCATGCTGGGTTGCTCTCCTCGTCCCGATCCGGTCGGCGGCCCGGCTTCGGGCGCCCGACCTTAGCAGTTAGACTCCTCCGGCTCATCCGCACCGGCGCTGTTTCCGTCGGTCCGGAGGCCGCAGGGACGGGTGCGATGAACGCGCGGCGAGATGTCATCGAGAAGCTGGTGCAGGCCGCGAGCCTGATCGGGAAGGCTCTGCCCGCCGACGAGGACGGCCTTCGCCGGGCGCTCACGCCCGGAGGCTGGAGCCCCGCCGAGCACGCCCTGCACTGCGCTCTGGTCTGCGAGGTGACCGCCGAGGCCTTCCGGCGAGCGCTCGAGAACCTGCCCCTCCCGCGTCCGCCCGCCGAACCCTTGAAGTCCCTCGCCCGCCGCTTCGTGCTCTCGACCTGGCGCATTCCGCGGGGCGCCGAGGCCCCGGAGCGCGTGAGGCCGCTGGTGATCCTGCCGCGCGCGGCTCTTCTGGCGCGCCTCGAGTCGGCCCGCGACGAGATGGTGGCGCTCGATCACCTCGCCTTGCGATCCCGCCGGGAACTCTGGGTCGCCCATCCTGCCCTGGGGCCCATGAGCTTCGTGGAATGCGTCTCCTTCATCCTGATCCATGCCCGGCACCATCGCCGCCTCATCCTCGCCGGGCGATCCTGAGGGCCGCATGGTCGGGAAGCGCAGTTGGGCCTTGACCGCGTCCCGCGACCGGCCGACAATGGCATCTCTTGCGGTTGGGGCCGGTTTTC
>JBFIHP010000712.1:0-2420 GCA_041601735.1 Planctomycetota bacterium
TCGATGGCCGCGCGCAGGTCGCGGCCATCGCAGGGGATGTCCTTGCCCGGACGCGCATCGTCGAGCTGGCCCCGATAGAAGAGCCGACCCGCGCCGTCGTAGAGGAAGAAATCCGGAGTACAGGCCGCCCGGAAGGCGCGGGCGACCTCCTGGGTCTCGTCGAAGAGGTAGGGGCAGTCGAGTCCGATCCGCCTGGCCTGCTCGCGCAGGCCCTCGGGGGCGTCCTCCGGATGCCGCTCGGGATCGTTCGCGGAGATGGCCACGATGGCGATCTCGGCGCCCCGGTCGCGCACGAGGCGCGCGAGTTCCTCCTCGACATGCACGACGAAGGGGCAGTGCCGGCAGATGAACATCACCAGCAGGCCCTTGCCGCCGAGCAGGTCGCCCGAACGGACCCGCGCCTTCGTTCGCACGTCCATGAGATCGAAGGCGGGCATCGGACTGCCCAGCCCCGGCATCTCGGAGTTCTGCAGGACCATCAGTTGCGCCGACCGCCGCGCACCTGACCGGTGAACTCGATGGGCGCCGGATGCGCCGCGACCTTGCGCGTGATCTTGTCGAAGAGGTCCACGACGCGCACGGCATCCACGCAGTTCATCTTGTCCGAGGTGTCGCGCGGCGTGTGATACTCGTTGTGGAAGGGCGTGATGATGCCGAAGAGCACGGGCACGCCCACCGAGTAGAAGGCCGCGTGATCGCTGGCCATCATGACCGATTCGCCCTCCTTGATCACCAGACCGGAGTCGGCGAAGAGCGGGCGGACGAGCTCGGCGAGCCCGCTGCCGCTGGTCGCGCCGTCCACCTTGAGCTGCCGGTCGGTGATCCGACCGATCATGTCGAAGTTGATCATGAGGGCGTGCTTCTCGAGCGGCGCGATCGGCTCCTTCACGTAGTGTCGCGCGCCGAGCAGACCCTGCTCCTCGGCATCGAAGCCGAGGAAGAGCACGCTGCGGAGGTTCGCGTCGTCGGGCTGGGCCTTGTAGTGCGCGACCAGCCGCTCCGCCATCATCATGATCGCGGCCGTACCGGAGGCGTTGTCGTCGGCGCCGGGGTGGATCTTGCCGCGGCCCTCGGGGCCGGCCCTCGAGCCGAACATGCCGAGACCGAGGTGGTCGATGTGCGCGCCCACGACGACGTACTCGTCGGCGAGATCGCCGCGGCCCGGGATGATGCCGCCGACGTTCTCCGCCAGACGCGGCGTCGACTCGATCTCGACCGCGAGCTTCGCCCCGACGCCGAGGTCGAGCACGACGCGGCCGGCGTCGGCCTTGGCCCGCAGCGAGGCGGCGGTCTCGCCGCTCTTGCCGGCCGCGAGGATCTTCTCGAAGGCGGCGGTGGTGACCGTGAGCAGGGGGCTGTTCCAGGTCTGCATGCTCCGATCACGAACGCCGTCCAGACCGCGGCCGTCGTCGGCGACGCCGGGCGGGATCACCATGAGGACCGCCTTGGCGCCGCGATCGCGCATTCCCGCCCCCTTGAAGAAGGGATCGGCTTCGCGCGGCCAGCCGCGACCGCGCCGGCCGGGATAGAGGGACTTGCCCTCGGCATCCATCGGGCCGTAGGCGTAGACCACGACGATCTTGCCGCTGAAGTCGTCCTCGTCCTCGAGGCCCTTCCAGTCGGAGATCTTGCTGATGCCGTAGCCGGCGAAGACCAACTCGCCCGACGCGCTGCCGGCGTCTCCCGAGATCATCCCGCGGAAGTCGCTCGCGGAGTCGAAGCTCATGTCGCCGACGGCGAGACTCGCCGCCTTGAGTTCGCGGCGCGCGCCGAGCTCGAAGGGCTGGCGGTAGGACTTCGGATCGCCGGGGTTCGCCCCTGCGAAGACCGGCTCCAGACCGGCCTGCTGGAAGTGCCACTCGATGTAGTGGCGGGCGTACTCCATCTCGGGCGTCCCGGCCACGCGGCCCTTCAGGAAGGGGCTGGCGAGCCAGTCCACGTGCTGGCGGAAGGTGACGACGTCGGCCGCCGCCGGCGCCGGGATCGCCTCGAGCGCGGCCGGGCTCTGGGCGACGAGGGTCGACTGGATGACGAGGAGGAGGAACGCGAGGCCGAGAATGATCTGCTTCATCGATCTGTCCGTGACTTCAGAGAAACGAAAAGGGCGGCCTCTCCGGCGCCCCTTCCCCTACGCGGGGCGAACCGCGACCTTCCGGGGATTGTGGCCGCAGCGGCCCGGGAAATCGAGTCCCCGTCCGGGATTGCGGCCCGGACGGCCCTCCTCTACCCTGCCCTCGGCGCGGGTCGGCATGGGGCCGGCCGAAGCCCGAGATCGGTGGCGGGATGCTCCAGACCCTCTCCAGGCCCTTCATCTTGCCCATTCTGGGCCTCCTGCTCCTGGCGAGTCCGATCCGCCACGAGGTGCCGAAGCATCCGCAGGACGGTCCCGACGTCGATCTCCGCGTGCGGATCGACCGCGA
>JBFIHP010000713.1:0-2411 GCA_041601735.1 Planctomycetota bacterium
CGAGGGCCGTCCGGTGACCGCCGAGACGATGGAGTGCGCGGGCGCCATGGCCGCCATCCTGAAGGACGCCGTGAATCCCACGGTCATGCAGACGACCGAGGGCACGATCGCCTTCGTGCACGCCGGCCCCTTCGCCAACATCGCCTACGGCAACAGCTCGGTCATCGCCGACCTCCTGGCGACCCGGCTCGCGGACTACACCGTCACCGAGAGCGGCTTCGGCGCCGACATGGGCTTCGAGAAGCTCTGCAACGTCAAGGCCCGGGCCTCGGGCATCACCCCGGATGCCGCCGTGGTGGTCGTCACCGTGCGGGCCCTCAAGGCCCACTGCGATCGCTTCGACATCAAGCCCGGCAAGCCTCTCGATCCGGGCCTCTTCGAAACGGACCTCCCGGCCATCGACGCCGGGCTGCCGAATCTCGCCCGCCACATCGCCAACGTGCGGGCCCACGGCATCCCGGTCGTCGTCGCGATCAACCGCTTCGGGACCGACAATGCCGAGGAGATCGAGTACGTCCGGGCGAAGTCGCTCGAGTTCGGTGCCGAGTCCGCCGAGGTCTCGGCCGTCCACGCCGAGGGTGGAGCCGGCGGCGAGGCGCTGGCGGAAGCCGTGGTCCGGGCGGCCGACAAGGGCGCCGATTTCCGTCACGGCTACGACGTCGAGGCGCCGATCGCCGAGAAGATCCACAGCCTCGCGACCCGCTTCTACGGGGCGGCCGACATCGAGCTGTCGGAGGCGGCGAAGGAGAGCATCGAGCGGATCGAGGACTGGGGCTTCGGGAATCTCCCCATCTGCATGGCGAAGACCCACCTCAGCATCTCGCACGATCCGAAGCTGAAGGGCGCCCCCGAGGGCTACGTCTTCCCGGTTCGGGACGTGAGGCTCTCCGCCGGCGCCGGTTTCGTCTACCCGCTGGCGGGTGACATGATGCTGATGCCGGGGCTCGGCAGCAGGCCGGCCCTTCGGAGCATCGACATCGACGAGAACGGCCAGATCCAGGGCCTCTTCTGATCTGCCAAGGAGTGAAGCATGTACCTCGGTTGGTTCGATCCCAAGTTCCTGATCATCGTCGGCCCCTTCATGATCCTCTCCGCCATCTGCGCGGCCTGGGTCAAGCGCTCCTTCTCGAAGTGGAGCCAGGTGCCGGCGCGCAACGGCATGACCGGTGCGCAGATCGCCCGGGCCATCCTCCAGTGGAACGGCATCCACGACGTCAAGGTCGAGGAGGTCGGCGGCTTCCTCTCCGACCACTACGACCCGACGAACAAGACCCTCCGACTCTCGCCGCAGAACTTCGGCGGGCACTCGGTGGCCGCGCTGGGCATCGCGGCGCACGAGGTCGGTCATGCCATCCAGCACAACCAGGCCTACGCCTGGCTCGGATTCCGCTCGAAGGTCGTGCCGCTGGCGAGCATCGGCTCGAATCTCAGCTGGATCCTGATCATCGTCGGCAGCATCGCCCAGGGCCTGAGCTTCCTCGCCGTGCTCGGCGTGGTCCTCTTCGGCTTCGCCGTCCTCTTCTCGTTGATCACGCTCCCGGTCGAGTTCGACGCCAGTCGCAGGGCCCTCGCGGCCCTGGAGGACGGACGCATCCTCGTGGGCGAGGAGCTGACCGGCGCCCGAGCCGTCCTCAGGGCCGCGGCCTCGACCTACGTCGCGGCGGCGCTCATGGCGATCGCGCAGCTGGTATACTTCCTGCTCCGCTCGGGACTTCTGGGCGGCCGACAGGATTGAGGACGGAAGCTTGAAGACACCCCATGCGATCATCGTTCTCGACGGCTTCGGCATCTCCGAGGCCGTCGAGGGCAACGCCATCAAGGCCGCGCGGACCCCGCACTTCGATCGCATCTTCGGCCGCTACCCCCACACGCAGATCGCGGCGCACGGCACCGACGTCGGCCTGATGCCCGGCCTGATGGGCAACTCCGAGGTCGGGCACATGAACATCGGTGCCGGTCGCGTCGTGGCCCAGGACATCGACCGCATCAACGCGGCGATCGCCGACGGTTCCTTCCTCGAGAAGAAGGCCTTCATCGACGTGATCGAGCGCGTGCGCGATCGGGGGACGCGACTGCACCTCATGGGCCTGCTCTCGGACGGCGGCGTCCACAGCTCGGATCACCACTACGAGGCCCTCCTCGGTCTCGCCGCCCGGCACGGCCTGACCGGTGACCGCTGCGTCTTCCACGCCTTCCTCGACGGCCGCGACACGCCGCCGCGCTCGGCGGAGGGCTACCTGCGCCGCCTCGACGAGATGATCGCGCAGCAGGGGGCGGGCATGGTGGGGACCGTCGTCGGCCGCTACTTCGCGATGGATCGCGACAAGCGCTGGGAGCGCGTCCGGCTGGCCTACGACGCCCTGGTGCACGGCGAGGGCGAGAGGGCCTCCGGCTCGCTCGAGGCCCTGGCC
>JBFIHP010000714.1:0-2405 GCA_041601735.1 Planctomycetota bacterium
CGCCGCCGGCGATCGTGCCGATCACCTCCGGCCAGCGCGCGCGGTCGATCGAGGTGCCCACCGAACCGGCCGAGCCGGATTCGGTCTTCACCACGAGGACGCTGGGGCCCGCGGGGCAGAGCGAACGGACCATGCCGTCACCCTCCTGGGCCTGACTGAACTCGTGCTGGCGATCGTCGTGAACCGGGAGGACCGCGACGACGTAGCGTCCGTCCACCTTGGCGATCGACAGCTCGTGGATATCCCGTGAAACACTGGACTGCGTCGCGCTGATCCCGCGCTCCTCCAGGAGCTTGATCAGTTCGAGCTGGTTGTGGACCGGCCGGGACTTGACGATCTCGAGGATCATGTCCTGGCGCATTTGCTTGGTCACCAGTTCTCCTGGCATCTTCCCCGTCTCCTAATCTCGTTCGGCGGAGCGCCTACCCGTGGTGCGGACAGAGCACCGGCTCGATTGCCCCGTGTTCCCATGGCTGCCTTCCAGTCAGCAATCCATCTTCGGCACCCGGAAAATCAGTCATTGAGGCAAAGAAGGCCTCCCGATGACAAAGTCGCAACCTGCCGTCGCAACTGGGTTCAGGGGCGGTGCTTCCGCCGATGGGGCCGGATCGAAAAAAAACCCGCGGCGGCTGAGGACCGATCGGCACCCGCCGAGGGCCCCGGCCCCCTTCGGCGGACGCCAGTGCGAGCGATTTCGAACGATGGTCGGCGGCTTGACAGAAGACCCGCATCGGCGGGGCGGCCCCGGGGCCGACCCGGAAGCCGCCGATTCGGCCTCTCCGGGCCCATTCGGCGCCCGTCTGCGGCATTGGCACGCCTCTTGTGACCAGCAGGGAGCACTCGGTCGAGAGGGTGGCCGCGCTTTCTTGACTGAAACAGGTATGCGCTCCGATCTCGTCAGACGGCCACCCTCTCATCTTTCTCTCCCCGGTGCCTCCTCCTCGATCCCGGCCCGCTCCCGTCCCACCTGAAGTCCCAACACCGGCGCTTCGTCCGACGTCTATAATGGGTCCCTCCTCGGGATCGCCCCGACCGCAGGATCGCAGCGGGACAAGGACCGGAGACGACGCCGTGAATCGCAGCCGCCAGACCCTCTTCATCCCCAGCCTCATCCTTCTCGCCTCCGGGCTTCCGGCCCAGAACAAGAACCAGATCGACTGGTGGCGGGGGAGCTGGAAGGAGGCCCTCGAACACGCTCGCCAGCGCAACGTCCCGCTGGTCATCGCCGTCATCCAGGACGGCGAGGAGGCCAACGAGCGCCTCGCCGACGGCGTCCTCGTCGACAAGAAGTTCGTCGCGGCGATGAACGAGGCCGTGCCGATCATCTGCAGCCGCGAAAACCACGGCCACATCAAGATCGAGAAGGGCGTGGGGGAGATCGAGGTCTGCAAGCGCTTCGGCGGCACGACCTGCGACCGACACATCGATCACGAGGTCGAGATGTTCCGCCACTTCTTCCACGGCGACCAGGTGAAGACCCCGCAGGTGATGTTCTGCCGCCCCGATCTGCACATGCTCGACAACATCATCGACGTCGAGCCGGCTTCCAACTACGTCAAGATGCTCGAGAAGACCCAGAAGCAGATCGGCCCGGGGCTCACGGCCAAGCTCTTCGACGACTCGCGAGAGATGCTCACGAGGGGACGGAATCACCTGCGCATGAAGGAGTACCGCCAGGCCTGGGACGCCGTCGCCGAACTCGTCGCGGTCGGCGGCAAGGCCACGGCCGTGCGGCGCGCCGAGGAGATCCACAAGTCGGTCGAGGAGGTTCTGAACAAGAAGCTCGAGGAGGCCTACGCCCGCGCCGACCGCGGCGAGCTCCTGGCGGCCCTGATCGCACTCGACGATCTCATGACCGACTTCGACGGCACCCCGCCCGAGAAGAAGGCCAAGGCGGCCTTCGATCGGCTGAGGAAGAGCAAGGAGGGCCGCGCCGCGGCTCGCGATCTCGCGCGCGACAAGAAGCTCAGGCCCGACCTCGAGCGCGCCGCCGAATATGAGACGAAGGGCGAGTGGGTCCGGGCACGCGACCTCTACCGGCGGATCGTCGATCGCGGCGAGGGTCTTCCCGTGGGGCTGAAGGCCCGGGCCCGGCTCGACTACTTCGCCTCCGACCCGGACATCAAGAAGCTCCTCGAGCAGGCCGACGGCGACTGAGCCGCTTGGGAGTCGCCGGCCACCGCGCTACATGGTGGGCATGAAGCTCGTCTTTCTCGGCACATCCGAATTCGCCGCCCGGGCGCTCGAGGCCCTGGCCGCGAGCCGTCACGATGTCGCTCTCGTGGTGAGCCGGCCCGACCGGCCCGCCGGCCGCGGTCGCAAGGAGACCGCCCCGCCGGTGAAGGCCGCGGCCCTGCGCCTCGGCCTCGAGGTCTTCCAGCCCGAGAAGATCAACACCCGCGCCG